>JANOLY010000250.1:0-11021 GCA_031420055.1 Burkholderiales bacterium
TTCCAGGACTGCCTGTACCAGTTGCGTGTGCCTTATGCCAGCGCCGAAGCGGTGGAGTTCGCCGACCGTTCCATGGAAGCCGTTTGCTACCACGCCTACTGGGCCAGCACCGAGCTGGCGCAAGAGCGCGGCCGCTACAGCAGCTACCGCGGCAGCCTGTGGGACCGCGGCATCCTGCCGCAGGACACGCTGGACATGCTGGCCGACGCCCGTGGTGGCGCGCAGTACGTGCAGGTCGACCGCTCCACCACGCTGGACTGGCCCGCCCTGCGTGCGCGCATCCAGGCCCACGGCATGCGCAACTCCAACTGCGTGGCCATTGCGCCCACGGCCACCATCTCCAACATCATCGGTGTCGACGCGTCCATCGAGCCTTCGTTCGGCAACATCTCGGTCAAGTCCAACCTGTCGGGCGAATTCACCGTCATCAACGAGTTCCTCGTGCGTGACCTGAAGGGTCTCGGCCTGTGGGACGACGTGATGGTGATGGACCTCAAGCACTTCGACGGCTCGCTGCTGCCCATCGACCGCGTGCCAGAAGAATTGAAGCGCCTGTACGCCACGGCTTTTGAGGTCGATGCAAGCTGGCTGGTCGAGGCCGCAGCGCGGCGCCAGAAGTGGATAGACCAAGCGCAGTCGCTCAACATCTACATGGCCGGTGTCTCGGGCAAGAAACTCGATGAGACCTACAAGCTGGCCTGGTTGCGCGGCTTGAAGACCACCTACTACCTGCGCACTACGAGTGCCACGTACGCAGAGAAATCAACCGTGGCGCGCGGTGCGATGAACGCGGTGTCGTCGGCTCCAGCCGTGACCACACTGGCGCCCAGCGAGCCCGCCACCGACGTCAAGTTCTGCTCCATCGACGCCCCCGATTGCGAAGCCTGTCAGTGATGAGCGGTGCCGCGCGAGTGCATGTCGATGCGGGGCCACAACATCGCAAGGGCTGCAATGTCAACTAGTGCTTGGTGTTCGCGCACAACACTCCGATAATTCGAATTGAACAGGACATACACACATGCTGGTCTGGGACGAAGAAGTCAAAGCCTCAACAACCACTGCCCGCCGCGTCAATGATGACGTCGCGGTACCGCCGCCGTCGCTGGATGTGCGGGCAACCGTTCAGGCTTTGTCGTCAGGTGAAGGTGCAGTGGCTGCTGCGATGACCGGCTTTGCGGTTCGCGCGCCCAAGGCCGCCGCTGCGGTGCAGCCCGACCCCACGCGACGTGTTAACGCCGCTGACAAGCGCATCATCAACGGCCGTACCGACGTGAACCAGCTGGTGCCCTTCAAGTACAAGTGGGCGTGGGAGAAGTACCTCGCGACTTGCGCCAACCACTGGATGCCCAACGAAGTCAACATGTCGCGCGACATCGCGACATGGAAAGACCCCAACGGCCTCACCGAAGACGAGCGCCGCATCGTCAAGCGCAACCTGGGCTTCTTCGTCACGGCCGACTCGCTGGCCGCCAACAACATCGTGCTGGGCACGTACCGGCACATCACCGCGCCCGAGTGTCGGCAGTTCCTGCTGCGCCAGGCCTTCGAAGAGGCTATCCACACCCACGCTTACCAGTACATCGTCGAGTCGCTGGGCCTGGACGAAAGCGAGATCTTCAACGCGTACCACGAGGTCACGTCGATCCGCGAGAAGGACGAATTCCTGATCCCGTTCATCGACGCGATCATGGACCCGCACTTCCACACCGGCACGCCCGAGACCGACCAGACCCTGCTCAAGAGCCTGATCGTGTTTGCCTGCCTGATGGAGGGCTTGTTCTTCTATGTCGGCTTCACGCAGATCCTGGCGCTGGGGCGGCAGAACAAGATGACCGGTGCGGCCGAGCAGTACCAGTACATCCTGCGCGACGAGTCCATGCACTGCAACTTCGGCATCGACCTCATCAACCAGATCAAGCTCGAGAACCCGCACCTCTGGACGCCGGAGTTCAAGGCCGAAATCAAGGCCTTGTTCGAACAAGCCGTGGCCCTGGAGTACCGCTACGCTGAAGACACCATGCCGCGTGGTGTGCTGGGCATGAATGCGTCGATGTTCAAGGGCTACCTGCGCTACATCGCCAACCGGCGTGCCACGCAGATCGGCATGGAAGCGCTGTACCCGAACGAAGAAAACCCGTTCCCGTGGATGAGCGAAATGATCGACCTGAAGAAGGAACGCAACTTCTTCGAAACTCGCGTCATCGACTATCAGACAGGTGGCGCACTGGCATGGGACTGAACCGCAGTCACCCAGTGCGACCCAGCAAGGGCTCGACAAACGCCACGGCTTCGGCCGATGGGCGCAAGCCGAGTCGGTGAGAGATCAAGAATGACGAGCCCAGGCCACAGGCAACAGACCCGAATGAACGCCGTGCTCGTGACCCCATTCATCGCACCGCGGCACTGCTGCCGGGCACCTGCCCGGTAACTGACCGCCGGACGATGAATCTCTGCGCTGCCAGCTGTGGCGCAGAGTTTTTTGTAACTTGATCAAGGAGATCGTTATGGCAACTGCGAAAAAGGCCGCTCCGGCCAAGAAGGCTGCACCAAAGAAGGCAGCTCCTGCGAAGAAGGCCGCACCGGCGAAGAAGGCTGCACCGGCGAAGAAGGCTGCACCGGCCAAGAAGGCGGCTGCGAAGAAGGCTGCGCCGGCCAAGAAAGCGGCGCCCGCGAAGAAGGCGGCGCCCGCGAAGAAGGCGGCCGCGAAGAAGGCTGCACCGGCCAAGAAGGCGGCAGCGAAGAAGGCTGCACCGGCCAAGAAGGCTGCGCCTGCGAAGAAGGCGGCGACGGCTAAGAAGCCGACAGCCAAGAAGCCCGCAGCCAAGAAAGCAGCAAAGAAGGCGGCGCCCCCAGCGCCAACTGCGCCTGCGGCACCTGCTGCAGCGAAGACGACGTTAAGTCCGGCGGCAGCGTGGCCGTTCCCGACTGGGAACAAGCCGTAACTGCTGGCGATGAGTGGTAGCACTTAGCTCCACCAGTCGTGACGCTTGCAAGAGCCCGGTTTTTACTGGGCTCTTTTTCTTGGTGCAATGCCGGAACAGCTTGCTTTCCAAGAACGTAAATGGTGAAGTGTCGAACACGCGATTGACCACTTATGAGATGTCAAGTTGACTGCTCCCTACGTAAAGAGACTGGTTGCGCAGATCGAGTCGTGCACCGATGTAGCGCCCCGAGCCATGCTCACGGCGGAGCTGGCATGTTATTGGGCGCGTGTTGGCGAGTTTGACGAGGCTGAACGCCTAAGAAAGGAACTTAGGAGCACATTTGGCGACGGACGTGACGTGCGCGTCTCTATCCTGATCATGTGCATCGAAGGTCTACTTCTTTACTTCAGAGACTTAAGTCCCGGGGCATTGGATCGGCTTGCAAGGGCTAGCCTGCTGAGCGTCGCCGCCGGGCACAAGAGCCTCATAGCACTGACGTCATCGTGGCTAGCCCACATACACTTCAATAGCAATAGATACGTTGAAATGTCGGACGCAATTGGCGTCTGCCTTAATTCGTTAGAGAAGTCAAACCTGCCTGCTGTTTGCAGAGTCGCAATGCTTCTTGGCGACGCTCATCTCTACTCGGGTAACGCAGCAGTAGCGCAACTTTGGTACGACCGCGCACGCAATGCCGCGTTGGAGCTTGGTGACCAAGCTTTTGTTGGAGCGTTGACGTACAACAGGTCCGCGCTCCGCGTGTTCGTTGCTAGAGTGGCGTCGGCGGCCGCAACGCAATCTGAAGATCACAGTCGCCTATTGGCTGGAGAAGTGCAGTCGGCCATCAACTATCAGGCTGTGGCTCAACTTCGATCGCTGGATCATTTGCTGGCGGCATCAAGAGTTGGCGTCTTAATCCTGCAGCGAAACTTCTCTCTCGCGCGACCAGTCATCGAAGCTTTGCTATCGTCTAATGACGTTAAACCTTTAACGCCGCAGGCTAGTATTCTTTAGGCTGACCTGGCGCTTTGCTTTGCCAATTCAGGATTGGTCGATTCTTCAATGCAGGCAATAACAGAAATTTTGTCGCTGAATCTCGATCAATACGATTCGGGCGACAGAGTTCTTATATATTCGTCCATTAGAGAGGCGTACAAATCGTGCGGACTGCCAGAGAAGTTTGGCGAACTTGAACTGCCGCTAGCAAGGGCGTTGGCAGACTACAAGATTCAGATATCAGCAATAGAGAAGTTACTTGCTCCCTTCCAGTCAGCGTCAATCAACAACTAAATGGAGCGCTTCTCGTATGTCCACCCCACAAATCGCCCTCCTAATGGGCTCCTCCAGCGACTGGGAAACCATGCGCGCCGCAGCCCAGGTTCTGGATGAATTCGGGGTGGTCTTCGAGAAGCACGTCGTGTCGGCGCACCGCATGCCGGACGACATGTTTCGTTTTGCTGAACAGGCCGCTGGGCGCGGGCTGAGGGTGCTGATTGCGGGGGCGGGCGGCGCGGCGCATTTGCCGGGCATGTTGGCGGCCAAGACCACCGTGCCGGTGCTGGGGGTGCCGGTGGCCAGCAAGCAGCTCGGTGGGCTGGATTCGCTCTATTCCATCGTGCAGATGCCCAAGGGCATCCCCGTGGCGACGTTTGCCATCGGACCTGCGGGGGCCGCCAACGCGGCGCTGTTTGCCGTGGCGATGCTGGCCCACGATGACCCCGCACTGCTGCAGCGCTTGCAGGACTTTCGCGCCCGCCAGACCGATGCGGCCCGCGCGATGTCGCAGGGCCTGGGCTGATGCCGTCGGCGGCGCCGATGATGCTGGGCGTGCTGGGCGGCGGGCAGCTCGGGCGCATGTTCGTGCATGCGGCTCAGGCCCGGGGCTTTCGCGTGGCCGTGCTGGAGCCCGACGTCCACAGCCCCGCCGGCGCGTCCGCCGATGTCCACCTCCGGGCCGCTTACACCGACGCGCAGGCCCTGGCCGAATTGCAGCGCTTGTGCAGCGCAGTGACCACCGAGTTCGAGAACGTGCCGGCCCCCGCCTTGCGCTACCTGGCGCGAACCTGCACCGTGGCACCGGCTGCCGATGCCGTGGAAATCTGCCAGCACCGGGCGCGGGAGAAGGCGGCGTTTGCAGCCGCCGGCGTGCCCTGCGCGCCGCATGCCTTGGTGCAGACGGCGCATGACACGGCCAACGCCAGCATGTCGGCGCTTTTGCCGGGCATCCTGAAAACCGCCAGCCTGGGCTACGACGGCAAGGGGCAGGCCAACGTGTCGACGCTCGATGAACTGCCTGCGGCCTGGGCTGCTCTCGGGCAGGCACCTTGCGTGCTGGAGCAGCGCCTGCCGCTGCGCCACGAGATCAGCGTCATCGTGGCGCGCGGCGCCGATGGCAGCGTCGTGCACCTGCCCGTGCAGCAGAACCTGCACCGCGCCGGCATCCTGGCCGTCACCCAGGTGCCGGCACCCGACATCCAAGCCGATGTCGCCGCACGCGCCGTGGTGCTGGCCGGCCGCATGGCCGCAGCGCTGCAGTACGTGGGTGTGCTGTGCGTCGAGTTCTTTGTGCTGACCGACGGGTCGCTGGTGGCCAACGAGATGGCACCTCGGCCGCACAACTCGGGCCACTACAGCATCGATGCTTGCGATGTGTCGCAGTTCGATCTGCAATTGCGCACCCTCGTCGGCTGGCCGCTGGTGGCGCCGCGCCAGCACTCCGCGGCGGTCATGCTCAATCTGCTGGGCGACCTCTGGTTCGGTGCCGCGCCCGATGCCGCCGCGCGCACGCCGGACTGGGCGGCAGTGCTGGCCCTGCCCGGCGTGCACCTGCACCTGTATGGCAAGGCCCAGCCGCGGCGCGGTCGCAAGATGGGCCATGTCACGGTGACGGCGCCCGATGCCGCCGCCGCCCGCGCCACGGCCTTGCAAGCCGCGGCGCTGCTGGGTCTGGCGCCGTTCTGAACGGCCTGGCCATGCAGCCGCAGCACCAGGCCGATGGGCCCGAGACCGCCGCCGTGCGCGCCGCGGCAGCGCTGCTGGCGACCGGCGAACTGGTGGCATTCCCCACCGAGACTGTCTACGGCCTGGGCGCGCGTGCTGACGACGATGCGGCGGTCGGGCGCATCTTTGCCGCCAAGGGGCGCCCCGCAGACCACCCGCTCATCGTGCATGTCGCCAGCATCGAAGCCGCCTTGGCCTTCAGCCCCCAGCCCGGCGACCTGGCGCAGCGCCTGATGGCGGCGTTCTGGCCCGGGCCGCTGACGCTGATCGTGCCGCGCCACCCGGCGCGTGCCGCGGCGGCGGCCGGGGGCCAGGCCAGCATCGGCCTGCGCATGCCGGCGCACCCCCTGGCCCTGGCCTTGCTGCGTGAGGCCGCGTTGCAGGGCGTGCCTGGTGTGGCCGGGCCCAGCGCCAACCGTTTCGGGCGCGTCAGCCCGACCACGGCAGCGCACGTCAGGGGCGAGTTCGGGCCCGGCTTGCATGTGCTGGACGGGGGCGCCTGCCAGTTGGGCATCGAGTCGGCCATCGTCGACTGCACACGCGCGCAGCCGGCGTTGCTGCGGCCGGGTCAGCTTTCCAGGCGCGACATCGAACAGGTGCTCGGCCAGCCGCTGGCAGCACCCGACGCCTTGTCGCCGCGCGCACCCGGCACGCTGGCTGCGCACTACGCGCCGCAGGCCCGCCTCAGCCTGTTGGCCACGGCCGCGCTGGCGGCGCGGCTGGCCGCCGGGCCGGCTGGTGCAGCCGGGGTGGCGCGGGGTGTCGGGGTATATTCCCGGCTGGCGCCGCCCGTGGGGGTGGGCTGGTTGTGGCGACAAATGCCTGCCGACGCAGCCGACGTGGCACACGAATTGTTTGGCGTGTTGCGCGACTTCGACGACGCTGGCGTGGCGCAACTCTGGGTTGAACAGCCGCCGGATCATCCCGCCTGGGACGCTGTCCGCGACCGCTTGCAACGTGCCTCAGGCGCCTGATGCGCCCCATCCCCCGCCAGCCCAACCGCACAGCACCCGTTTCGGAGCACAGATGACCTTCAGCAGCATGGCCGCCCCGCGAATCCGCCGGGCCGCGGCCGGCCTCTACGCCTTGGTGGCGCTGGGCCTGGTGGCCGCCTGTGGTGGCGGCACCTCGCAGTCCGACCCCTTCGTGGCGCAGCGCTACTTTGCCTTTGGCGACGAGGCCAGTGTGCTCACCGCCACCGGGCGCAATTACGCCGTCAACGGACTGGCCACTGACGGCATCCTCAACTGCAACGGCTTGCCGATCTGGACGCAGCAGATGGCGGGCTTCTACGGCTTTGTGCTGGCCGAATGCAACCCGACTGCCGTTGCCGACATCAGGGCCCGATCTTTCGCCACGGTCGGCGCGCGCGTGGCTGAGGTGGCTGCGCAGGTGGATGCGCAAGTCGCCGCGGGGGGCTTTCGCGACAAAGACATTTCCACGGTGCTGGTCGGCGTGAACGACATCGTCGAGCTCTACGGCCAGTACCCGGCGCGTGGCGAAGCGGCGTTGCTGGCCGATGCCCGGGCCCGGGGCGAGCGCACGGCGGCCATCGTCAATCGGCTGGTCGACCTGGGCACCAAGGTCGTGGTCTCGACCATTCCCGACATGGGGCTGTCGCCCTGGGCCATCGCGCAGAAGGCCTTGTTCACCGACACCGACCGCGCCGCGCTGATCACCCGGTTGAGCACCGTCTACAACGAGCAGCTGGGCGTGAAACTGCGGCTGGACGGCCGCTTCATCGGCCTGGTTCAGCTGGACTTGCAGGTGCAGGTCATCAACCGATCGCCGGGCTCCTTCGGGTTCGCCAACGTGACTGGGGGCGTCTGCGCCACGGCACTGCCGGACTGCACCACAGCCACCCTGGTGGCCAACGGCGACGCCAACCTGTACCTGTGGGCCGACGGCACGCGGCTGTCGGCCGGCGGGCAGGCCCAGCTGGGCAGCTTGGCTACCAGCCGCGCCAGGCGCAATCCGTTCTAGCGGCGCCGCCCGCTCAGGGCTGTGCAATGGCGCGCAGGGGCAGGTCGCGCATCGTCCACTGCACCAGGGCTTCAAGCGCGGGCCGCGCGGCGGGCGCATTGGGGTGGTTCACGATGGCCGCCAACACGTAGCGCCGGCCGCTGTTGCTGAGCACGTAGCCGGCCAGGCCGTTGGCGTCGCGCAAGGTGCCCGTCTTCAAATGCGCACGGCCGACGCTGGTGCGCGAGCGGCGCAGTGTGCCGTCCACCCCTGAAATCGGCAGCGACGACATCAGCTCGCTCATCACCGAGCTGTCCCAGGCACGCAGCAGCACGCGCGCCAGCAGCTGGGTGCTCACGCGGTTGTCGCGCGACAGGCCCGAGCCGTTGTCGATGACGATGTCGGCCGCTGTCTCGCCCGTGCGCTCGGCCAGCCACTGGCGCAGCGTTTCGCGGGCAGACTCAGGCGTGGCGGCCTGCGCCGGGTGGGCCTGCAGCGCCAGCGTCAGGAACAACTGCTGCGCCATCACGTTGTTGCTGAACTTGTTGATGTCGCGCACCAGCTCGGCCAAGGGCGGCGAACGCTGCTCGAAGGCCGGCCGGCTGTCGCGCGGCGCCGGCCCTTCGCGCACCCTGCCTGTCAGTTGGCCGCCCATCTCGCGCCACAGGCCTTCGAGCAAGCGGGCGTCAAAGCTGGCCGGTTGCGGGTCGGCCACGGGCCAGTTCAGTTCGCCGCAACTGCTGGTGTAGCGGCCGGCAAAGCGTGTCTGGCCATTGCTTTGCTCAGACGCGCCAAAACTGGCTTGCAGCGCGCCGCGCCAGTCGCCACAGGGGCCGGCGGCCAAGGGCACGCTCGTGTCCACGGCCGCGCCGGCCAGTGGGGGCTCGACGAGAACGCGCGCCACGCCAGCGGCGGCGTCGGGCACGAAGGTGTAGAGCACCGTGCGGTAGTTCAGCAGCAAGGCTGCAGGGCGCACGTTGTAGGGGCGCAGCGGCTCGCCGTCGAAGTCGCCGGGGGCGATGTCGGGCACGTTGAAGGCGCTGTTGTCCAGCACGATGTCGCCGCGGATTTCGCGCACGCCCGACTGCTGTACGCGGCGCAGCAGCAGCCAGACGCGTTCGAGCACCAGCTTGGGGTCGCCGCTGCCTTTGTTGTGCAGCGAGCCTTCCAGCACGCCGGCCTGCACCGGGCCGTTCAGCCACACCGGCGTGGCCCAGCTGAAGGCCGGGCCCAGGCGGTCCAGCGCGGCCGCGGTGGTCAGCAGCTTCATCAGCGAGGCCGGGTTGCGCGGCTGGTGCTGGCGCGCGGCCAGCACAGTGTGGCCGCTGTCGGCCTCGATCAGCACGGCCGACAAGGCGTCGGCCGGCACGCCCACACGCTGCAGAGCTTGCAGCACTTCGGGCGGCAGTTGGCGCGTCATCGGCAGCTCGGTGGCTGGCCTGGCAGGTGCCATGGCGCGTGGTATGGGCACAGGCGCGGGCACGGGCTTGGCCAGGGCCGGCAGCGACAGCGCCAGCACGGCGGCGGCCCCACAGGCAGCCAGGCGCAGGGCAGGGTGCGTGGGCATGGATTTGATGATCGCACGGCTAAACTCGTTGCATGCCCGCCACCTTCATGACGCTGTGCACGCTGCCGGCCCGTTGCGCATGATGGCCAAGCTGCTGGCCTTCGACACCTCGACCGAACTGCTGGCCATCGCCGTGGGCACGCCGGCGGGCCGTTGGGTGCACCACGGCGCGGGCGGCGCCCAGGCCTCGGCCAGCTTGCTGCCGCAAGTGGCGCTGCTGTGCCAGTGCGCCGGGCTGGCGTTGCAAGCGCTGGACGCGATTGCCTTTGGCCGTGGCCCCGGGGCCTTCACCGGCTTGCGCACCAGTTGCGCCGTGGCCCAGGGCCTGGCGCTGGGCCTGGGCTGCCCTGTATTGCCCATCGACAGCCTGCTCATCGTGGCCGAGGACGCGCGCGCCCAGACGGGCCTGGGTGAGGACGTCGACGTCGATGTGGGCGTTGCGATGGACGCCCGCATGGGCGAGGTCTACGCCGCACGCTGGCGCTGGCAGCGCGGCCAGTGGCATGCCCAAGACGCGAGCATGCTGTGCACGCCCGAGGCCCTGGTCGCCGCCTGGGCCGACCAGCCGCCCGCCTGGCTGGCGGGATCGGCTTGGGGCCCGCTGGGCGCTCGTCTGGCGCTGCCTGCCGGCCCCCGACTGCTGCCCCAAGAGAAAGACCGCGCCGCCGCCCTGCTGCGCCTGGCCGTGTCCGCCCATGCCCGGGGCGAGGGCCTGGACGCCGCCCTGGCCCTGCCGCTGTACCTGCGCGACAAGGTGGCCTTGACGACCGCGGAGCGCGACGCTGTGCGCGCCGCGACGACGGCGACGGCAACGGCAACGGCAACGGCGGCGGCGGCGGCGGCGACGGCATGAAGGCCTGCCACCCCGATCACGGCCCGGGCCGGGCGCCTCGGTGAATGCCCTGATCACGCCGCAACCCTGGCCGCTGGAACGCCGTGCGATGGGCTCGGCCGACCTGGCCGCGGTGCTCAACGTGGAGACCCGTGCGTACAGCCACCCCTGGACGCGGGGCAACTTCATCGACTCGCTGGCGGCCGGCTACATCGCCGAATTGCTGGACGCTGGCGACGCCGGCCTGGTGGGCTACTTCGTGGCCATGCCAGGCGTGGACGAGCTGCATCTGCTCAACATCACCGTGGCCCCTGAATGGCAAGGGCGCGGCCACGGCAGCGCCTTGCTCGACATAGTGCAGGCCCATGCCGCCGAGCGCGGGCTGGCCACGCTGTGGCTGGAGGTGCGCGAGAGCAACCACCGCGCGCGCGCCCTGTACCGCCGGCGTGGCTTTGCCGAGGTCGGCTTGCGGCGCGCCTACTACCCGGCAGCGCAGCAGCGCGAGCACGCGGTGGTGATGAGCTTGCCACTGGTGCGGCGCGACGGGGGCTGGTCGCCATGACTTGGACACCGCGCCAGACCGAGATGCTCAGCACCATGGGCCTGCGCCTGTGGCCGCTGCCCCCGCCTGCCGCGGCAGTTGAAGTTGCCGCGGCACTGGCGGCGGCGCCGACCCGCGCGCTCGCGCCAGTCCGAGTCGCGGCCGCGGTTGCAGCGGTCGCGCCCGCCGGGCCCG
>JANOLY010000251.1:0-4991 GCA_031420055.1 Burkholderiales bacterium
GCCTCTTTGCACTGCGCGCCGTCCTCAAGTCGCAGCAACTCCGCCACTTCGGCCAAGCTGAAGCCAAGGCTTTGAGCGGACTTCACGAAGCGCAATCGCCCGACGTCTGTGGCCCCATAGCGTCGTATGGCTCCAGCCGGCTTGGGCGGTTCTGGCACCAACCCCCTGCGCTGATAGAACCTGATGGTCTCCACGCTTACTTCGGCGAGGGTTGCGAGCTCCCCGATGGTGAGGCGGTTCGTATTCCGGTTCAAGCGCATCTCCGTAGGCGACTCCGGACATAGTACGACTGTGAGCGGCAATGCCTAGCGAGCCAGGTCACGCGGCACCTTTTTGCACTGGCTGCGCCGTTGCATGAAACGACAGTGCGTTGTTGTCACCGCAGAGATCAGGTCGGCATAGGGCTGGATGGTCAGGGAACCCGCGCCAGAACTAGCTTTCGACCCTGGGATGACCGGTCTCTAGTGGAACCAGCGGCCGCTGTGGGTCGTTCACGCTCTTCCGGCCAGCGACGATGGCTGACCGCAGTCTGACCCATTGCCGACACCCACTTGGACGTGCTGCTTTCTGAAGAAGGTGTTATCAGCGGATGATATAGTTCGTGTCAATGAACAGTCCCGATCGCGGCCTCGAGACGCTTCTTGAACTGGACGGCAGCGTCCTGGAGCAGGAGGGTGGCTTCTGGATCAAGATCGAGGCACGTCGTGCTCCTCCTTCACTGCATGCTTTCCATGGCATCAGATACAGCCTCACGCTGCACGACCGGTTTGGAACCCGGGTTCTCGGCTACGACAACGCTCACGCGGTGAAGCGTCCGAAGAAATTTCAGTTCGCTGGGCAACGCCTGCCCTACGACCATCGCCACCGGACCTCAAGCGACAAAGGCGTTCCCTATGCGTTCGAGTCGGCGCAGCGGTTGCTGGAGGACTTCTTCGCAGAAGTGGATCGTGTGATCAAGGAAGCACAGCAATGAAGACAATCGTCATCGGCGTCATGTCCCAGGAACAGATCCGGGCCCGCACCATCGCCATCGCCAAGGGCGAGTACAAACCCAAGCCGGGTGAGCCCAAGATTTGGTTCACATCCATGAAGTCGGTGGCCGAGGTGCTGAGCGATCAGAACCGCGCGCTGCTCAAGGTCATCAGGGAGACCAACCCAGACTCCATGGCCGTGCTGGCCAAGACCACGGGGCGGCAGCCTGGCAACCTGTCGCGCACCTTGAAGACGATGTCGCGCTACGGGCTGGTGGATCTCCAGCGCGACAAGACGCATGTCAGGCCGGTGGTGAAGGCGACTGGATTCCGCATCATGGCAGCTGCCTGAGGTCGTGCGTCGGCCGCGATGTGTCGGAAGCGTTTGACGGTACCCGTGACCGGGCGTGACCGGGCGTGAGCTTCGCAACCCGGATCACCCGAACCTGCACGGGTGCAGAATGTCGATGAACCGGAGGTAATTCATGTTCGCAGAACACTCACCCAAGACCCACGATCTCCTGCAGCGTCTCGACGCCTTCTTCGTGCGCCACATCTACCCGAACGAGGCTCGCCATCACGATGAGATAAACGCCCTGCGGCGCGCCGGCGATCCATGGCAGCCGGTGCCCCTGGTCGACGAGCTGAAGCGCGTGGCCCGCGAAGCGGGTCTGTGGAACATGTTCCTGCCCCATCCCTACAAGGGCCATGGCGGCATCTCGAACCTGGACTACGCGCCGCTGTGCGAGGTGATGGGGCGGGTGTCGTGGTCGGGCGAAGTCTTCAACTGCTCGGCGCCCGACACCGGCAACATGGAAACACTGGAACGTTATGCCACCGACGCGCAGAAGCAGCGCTGGCTCGAACCGCTGCTCGACGGCCAGATCCGCTCCGGCTTCCTGATGACCGAGCCCGCGGTGGCCTCGTCGGACGCCACCAACATCCAGTGCAGCATTCGGCGCGAGGGCAGCGAGTACGTCATCAACGGCCGCAAATGGTTCAGCTCGGGCGCCGGCAGCCCGCGCTGCACGATCTTCATCGTGATGGGCAAGACCGACCCTGAGGCACCCCGCCACGCCCAGCAGTCAATGGTGCTGGTGCCGCGCGACACCCCCGGCGTCACCGTGCTGCGCCCGCTCACGGTGTTCGGCTACGACGACGCGCCGCATGGCCACATGGAAGTGCTGCTCGACAACGTGCGGGTGCCGGCAGAGAACATCCTGCTCGGCGAAGGCCGCGGTTTCGAGATTGCCCAGGGCCGCCTGGGGCCGGGGCGCATCCACCACTGCATGCGCTCCATCGGCGCGGCCGAGCGTGCGCTGGAGATGATGGTCGACCGCCTGCAGGCGCGCATGGCCTTCGGCAAGCCGCTGGCTGAACAATCGGTCTGGCACGAACGCATCGCCGAGTCGCGTTGCATGATCGACCAGGCGCGCTTGCTGACGCTCAACGCCGCGCACCGCATGGACGTGGCCGGCAACAAGGCAGCGCGCGCCGAGATCGCGATGATCAAGGTGGTGGCGCCCAACATGTCGTGCCAGGTGGTCGACTGGGCCATCCAGGCGCACGGCGCGGCCGGCGTCAGCCAGGACTTCTGGCTCGCCGAGGCCTACGCCCACCAGCGCACGGTGCGCATCGTCGACGGCCCTGACGAGGTGCACCGCAACGCGATTGCCAAGATCGAACTGGGCAAGCGCGCCGCCTTGCGCGGTTAGCGTCCGGCCCGCACGGGGCGCTCAGACGCGCTCGACGATCAGGGCGCGATGCCCGTCAGCGCCAGCACCTTGCCTCGACCGCCGCCTCGGCCCGTGCCACGCGGGCGCCGCCCCAGTCAAACAGCGGCAACTCGACGCTGATTTCCCAGCCGCGCTGGGTTGGCGCTTCGTTCGAACTGTTGCGCAAGACACCCAACTCCAGCACGTTGATGAAGCGCGTGGTCCTGGTCAGGCCCAGATTGCGCGCGGTCTGTTCGACGGCCAGCCGTGCGCCCTGAACGTCCAGCCGCTGGGCCAGCGCCACGCTTTCGATGTCGGGCAGGTCCAGCCTGCTTCACCTGGCGCATGTAGCGCACGGTTTCATCGGCGGCCAGAGCGGTGTAGTAGGCCTCGCGGGTCTCGGCGGCGAGCGAGAGCACGTTCATCGCCACCCCGCCCTGGGTCTGTGCGAAGCGCCGCGCCTGCACCGGGCCGATCAGCGGCATGGCCACCAGGCGCGCCAGGTTGAAGTGCAGGCCGCGTTCGATCTCTCGTTCGTCACCTTTGCTCAAACGGCCGAAGCTCAAACCCGGGTTGGGCAGGCGAGAGGCTTGCACGACCTCGGCTTCGGTGATGCCGAGTTCCTGGAAGCTGGCCTGCAGACCGCGGTTGTTGAGCAGGGCGACCTGAACGGCGTCGTCCACGGTCAGCACCTTGGACAAGAGTTCGCTGACCCGTTTGTCGATGGCGTCGCGTGTAGCGGCCTGGGAGGGCCCGTTGTGTGATGACTGCGGTCATGGCCCGCGCTGTCTCATGGCCACGGTGTCGTTTGCGTCGCGCCATGAGATGGGCCGCTCGGCTGCAGGGCGCAAGCCGAGCTTCAGCGACGACGCATAGGTCAGGGCCGGCACGCTGGCCTTGGGATCGAGGGGGGCGGGTCTGTGGCTGCGTGGCGTGGGTTCCGCCGTGGCCGGCAGCGACAGCGCCGCCAGTGCAAGCAAGCAGGTCGGGACAATACGATTACGTGCTTGGCGCACCACCATGTTCATCGCTTCATGGAAGCCGCTCGGGCACTGCGGGGTCGGCCGTGCGGCACACGCCGGGCCGCGGGCCTTGCATCGCCAGCCGCGGGGCTGGCCGGGCTGTCAGTGTGGCGCGGCCGTGGCCGAGGGCTGCGAATCGGCCTGAACTTCGTCCAACACCGGACGGATGTTCTGAGCCAGGTCGCCCTTGGGGCCCTGAACAAGGTCGTAGGTGACCCGGCTTTCTTGCTTCAGGGTGCGAAAACCCTCCATTTGGATCGCGGAGAAGTGCGCAAAAACGTCCGCGCCACCCCCATCAGGCTGGATAAAGCCGAAACCCTTGGCATCATTGAACCACTTCACCACACCGCTGGACATGTCGACTCTCCACTGCTGCAGACCAAGAAATTGTTGATCCGGCCGTTGAACAGTGTCAAGGCGGCGACACCACATCGGGCCCACCAGCCCGGACACAGGATTTGCAGAGCCTGTCCGAAGGCAAGAGCAGGTTGAAAATTGACGGCAACTTCGGCCTTGAATTGGTTGCCAGCGAAGCAACATCCCAAGACTGGGCGGCAATCCGGCCCGGCCCCTGAGATTTGAGAGCTAGTCGATAGAATGATCCATGCCTGACGACATCCCGCCAGAACCACCGGCTCCGCCGGCACCGCCGCCCGCACCGCGTCGCGACAATGGTCAAGGCACGGTGGTGGCCGAACGCAAGGCGGTGCGCACCAAACCGCCTTCGATGTACCAGGTGGTGCTGCTCAACGACGACTACACGCCGATGGAGTTTGTCGTGATGGTGTTGCAGCACTACTTTCAGCGTGATCTGGACACGGCCACGCACATCATGCTGAAGATTCACCACGAGGGGCGCGGCGTCTGCGGCGTCTATCCGAAAGACGTCGCCGCGACAAAAGTCGAACTGGTGCTTACCGCGGCCCGCCGCGACGGGCATCCGCTGCAATGCATTATGGAGGCCGCATGATTGCCCAAGAGCTAGAAGTCAGCCTGCACATGGCGTTTGTCGAGGCGCGCCAGCAGCGCCACGAGTTCATCACGGTTGAGCATCTGCTGATGGCGCTGCTGGACAACCCGTCTGCGGCCGAAGTGCTGCGCGCGTGCGCAGCTAACATCGACGACTTGCGTAAGAGCCTGACCACCTTCATCAAGGAAAACACGCCCACGGTGGGTGGCGCTGACGAGGTGGACACACAGCCCACTTTGGGGTTCCAGCGCGTCATACAGCGCGCGATTATGCACGTGCAGTCCACCGGCAGCGGCAAGAAAGAAGTCACCGG
>JANOLY010000252.1:0-6508 GCA_031420055.1 Burkholderiales bacterium
ACCGCGTCAGCCAACGGCCCGGCGGGCATCCGGCGCGGCGAAACGTCCAGCGGCTACCAGTTCGGCATGCGCCACAGCTTCTGACCAGGCCGGGCCTGACCCCAGGCCCTATGCGGTGCTGCCCGCCAGGGCCCGGGTCAACAGCCGCACCTGCCGCTCCAGATCTCGGGCCACTTCCACCCGGCGCGTCGCATCAAGCCGCGTTGAGATGGCCGCCACGCTGATCGCAGCGATCGAATCTTCGGCGGCGAAAGCCATGCCCACGGCCGCCGTGCCCGGAATCACCGCGCCGTCAAGAAATGCAAAACCGTGTGCGCGCCCCAGTCGCACGGCGGCGCGCACGCGCTTGTGGTCTAGCGTGGACAGCTTGGGGTACAGCGCGGCGTTGGCGTCGATGACGGCTTCGGCCTCGGCCTCGGGCAGTGCGCACAAGATCGCCAGCCCGCCGGCGCCCACGCCCAGTGGCCGGCGCACGCCCACGTCCAGGATCAGCGTCTTGATCGGGTAGCCGCCCAGCGCGCGCGCCGAGCACACGGCCTCGCGACCGCGCCGTTCGCTCAGGTAGACGGTGTCCTGGGTGGTCTCGGCCAAGGCCGACAGAAACGGATCGCAGCGGCCGGCGAGCGGGAATCGCGGGCGCGCCAGCAGCCCCAGTTCGTGCAACAGCGGGCCCAGAAAGTACTTGCGCGTCACGGCGTGGCGCTCCACCAGGCCTTCGATTTCCAGCCGCTGCAGCATGCGAAAACAGGTCGACGTGGGCAGCCCGCTGGCCGCCGTGATGTCGACCAGGCGCATGCCGCTGCGCCCGCGCGAAGCCACCATGCGCAGCATGGCCACCACACGTTCGATGCTCTGGGTGCCTGCCATGGGGGGACGCTGTTGCACCGTCAATGCCGGCCGCGGCGCCACCCGGCGCCTGGGGCCGCGCCTGCACGCGGTTTCCACGATGCGGCAAAACCACGGGTTCGCCTGCAACCCGTGTGGCTGGATAGGGACTTCAATCGCGTTGTCACCTTCGGCAGTCTATTGCCACGATGTGGAAATGCCAAGCACCCGCACACCCCAGACGATGACGGAGAAGATCCTGGCCCGCGCCAGTGGTCGCGCTTCGGTGCGGCCGGGCGACGACATCCAGGCCCGGCCCGACTTCGTTATCGCCTACGACTTCCCCGGCTACACCGACGTGTTCTTTCGCGAGACGCGCGAAGAATTCGGGGTCCAGCAGGTGTCCAGCCCCGAACGCTTTGTGCTCTTCATCGACCACATGGTGCCGGCGGCCTCACCGAAAGAAGAAGAACTGCACCGCGGCACGCGCGCCTGGGGTGCGGCGCAAGGCGTGGCGGTGCACGAGCGCAAGGGCATCGGGCACCAGGTGGCGGCCGAGCTGGGCCATGCCACGCCGGGTGCCTTCATCGTGCACTTTGACGGCCATGTCAGCCAGCTCGGCGCGTTCGGCTGCTATGCCTTCGGTGCGCGCAAGGGCGTGCTGGAAGCCTTTGTCGGCGAGACCTTGGCGATGACCGTGCCGGCGACCGTGAAGATCGTGCTCACCGGCACGCTGCAGCCCGGCGTGATGGCGCGCGATGTCTTCCACCACCTGGTGCGCGTGATGGGCCCGTCTTCGTGCGCCTTCAAAGCCGTGGAGCTGGCCGGGCCGGTGATCGACGCCATGAGCATCGAAGGCCGGCAGACGATCTGCGGCCAGGCGATGTTCCTGGGCGCCAACACGATGTTGATCGCGCCCGATGCGCGCACGCTGGCCTGGCTGGCGGGCCGCAGCAAGCTCGACCTGCAAGCCGTCTACCCCGACGCCGATGCGCGCTACGAGCAGGTGGTGACGATCGACGTCACGGCGCTGGAGCCCATCATCGTGGTGCCGCCCAGCCCGGCCAACACGCGCGATCTGTCGGCGCACCTGGGCCTTGAGGTCCACAGCGGCTACCTGGGGTCGTGCGCCAGCGGCCGGCTCGAAGACCTGCGCGCCGCTGCCGACGTGTTGCGCGGTCGCCAGGTCAAGCCCGGCTTTCAGCTGCACGTGGTGCCGACCTCGCAGGCCATCATGGTGCAAGCCGCGCGCGAGGGCTTGATCGAAACCCTGGTCGAGGCCGGCGCCTTCATCAGCTCGCCCAGTTGCGACTATTGCTACGGCCGCATCGCCACCATGGCCGACGGGCAACGCGCCGTGTCCACCGGCACGCTCAACACACCCGGCCGCATGGGCAGTGTGGATTCGGAGATCTATCTGTGCAATGCGGCGGTGGTGGCCGCATCGGCCATCGAAGGGCGCATCGCCGACCCGCGCCCCTACCTGTTGGCGGCGCCATGAACCTGGCCAACCTGCGCGGCCGCGTGGCCTGGGTGTTTGACGAAGACGACTTCGACATCGACCTCATCATCGGCGTGAAGAACATCAAGATCACCGATGTCAACGAACTTGCGCAACTGGCAATGAGCGACCGCGACCCCGCCTTTGCCGCCAGCGTGCAGCGCGGTGACCTGTTGGTGGGCGGGCGCAACTTCGGCTACGGCCACCCGCACTACCCGGCCATGCGCGCCATGCGCCACCTGGGCATTGCCGGCGTCGTGGCCGAGTCCTACTCGCCGGGTTTTTTCCGCGGCGAAATCAGCATGGGTTTCCCGCTCGCCACCTGCCCGGGCATCGTGGCGGCGGTGCAGCGCGGTGACGAGATCGCGGTCGACTGGGCCGCGGCACAGGTGCAGGTGCTGCGCAGCGGCCAAACGCTGCCGCTCTTGCCCTTGTCCACGTCCGAGCGCGACACGCTGGCCGCTGGCGGGCTGATTCCTTATCTCAAGGCGCGTCGCTTGCTCGCGCAGGAAGGGGCTGCATGAGCACCACCCGACAGTTGCTGCGCCAACGCGTGGCCAGCGGAGCGACCTTCTGGTTCGCGGGTGCGCAAGACGCGCTGTCGGCGCTCTTGGTCGAGCGCTCGGACTTCGACGGCGTGTTCACCACCGGCTTTGGCATCTCGGCCGTGCTGCTGGGCCAGCCCGACATGGAGCTGTACACGCTGAGCGAAAACGTGCAGGTCGTCGACCACATCGCCCAGGTGGTGCGCAAGCCCATCTTTGCCGACGCCGACACCGGCTACGGCAACGTGCTCAACGTGGCGCGCACCGTGCGCGCTTTTGAGAAGGCCGGTGTGGCCGCGCTGTCGATCGAAGACCAGGTCAGCCCCAAGCGCTGCCCGGCGGCCGCCAGCGTCTCGGTCGTGGTGCCGGTGGCCGAGGCCGTGGGCAAGATCCGGGCGGCGGTTGACGCCCGCACCGACCCCGACCTGCTGATCGTCGCCCGCACCGACGTGATGGACAAGAACGAGGCGCTGGACCGCGCGGCGCGTTATGCCGAGGCGGGCGCCGACCTCATCCAGCCGATCACGCGCACCTTCAGCTCGTACGAAGACCTGCTGCAACTGCGTGCGGTCTGTGGCCGGCGCTTGTCGCTGCAGCTCATGGAAGGCACCTGGATGGCTGCCCTGAACCGCACGCAGATCGAGTCGGTGGCGGGCTTTGCCACCTACCCCATCGTCACGCTGTTCAGCCAGGTGCATGCCCTGCAGAGCAACCTGTCCGCGCTGGCCGCCCGGCGCGGCGAGCCGATGGGCGACTTGCCCTGCGGCCGCACATCGATGGCGGATTTCAAGCAGTTGGTGGGCTGGTCGGCGCTGGAGGCGCAACAAGCCCGCTACGAGCTTCACACGCCGTCTGCTTAAGCGCCGACACCCTGCCCGCAACACTCACCAAGATCCCCAAGGAGACCGCCATGTCCATCACCCGTCGCCTGGCCACAGCCACTGTCACCGCCACCCTCATGGGAGCGACCCTGCTGGCTACCACGCCAGCACTGGCGCAGAGCACGGCGTACCCCAACAAGCCCATCCGCATCATCGTGCCCTACCCGGCCGGCGGCGCCACCGACGTGGCCACACGGCTCTTGGCGCCGCGCCTGCAAGACGAGCTGAAGCAGAACGTGGTGGTCGAGAACAAGCCCGGTGCCAGCGGCAACCTGGGCATGGCCGCCCTGATGCAAAGCGCGGCGGATGGCTACACGCTGGTGATGAGCCTGACCGGCATGCTGTCGATCAACCCCGCCACCTACAAGCAGGCCGGCTTCACCGCCGCCGACGTGGTGCCGGTGGCGCGTGTCTCGCTGGCGCCGCTGGTGCTGGTGGTGCCCGCCGAGTCGCCCTGGAAAACGGTGGGTGACCTGTCCGCCGCAGGCAAGGCGGCGGGCAAGGGCGGGCTGCCGTACGGGTCCACCGGCGCGGGCGGTTTGTCGCACCTGGCGTCAGAGCTGATCAACGCCAGCGCCGACGGCAACTACACCCACGTGCCCTACCGCGGTGGTGCGCCGCTGGCGCAAGCGCTGCTGGCCAACGAGGTGCGCTGGGGCCTGCTGGGCACGGCCGACGCGCGCACCTTCTTGCAGACCGGCAGGCTGCGCGCGCTGGGGCAGTTGCGCGCCACGCGCTCGGAGCTGTGGCCCGACATGCCCACGCTCACCGAACAAGGCCTGCGGGGCGGCGTGGACTTCGATGTCTGGTTCGGCCTGGTGGCGCCTGCCAAAACGCCGCCGGCCATCGTCTCGCTGCTCAACCAGAAGGTGGCGCAGATCGTCGCCGAGCCCGAATTCCGCCGCCGCCTGAACGAACTCGGCGGCGTGGCGCCCGCCACGGGCAACACCATCGAGGCCTTTGCCGACGTGATCCAGCGCGAGCTGGCCGTGCTGCCGAAAACAGCGCTGAGCCTGGGCTTGAAGCTGGATTGATGCGGCTGCTGCCCCAGGCGCCGCCTAGACTGCGACGCTGCATGCACGCTGCACAGTACGAGTTCATCACCCGCGTCGGCCCCGGCAAACCCTGGTGCTCTTTTGCGGCGGATTGACCGACGAGCACCTGGATTCCCACGGCGTCAAGTCGCGGCAGAATGCTCGCGACTGCCGACACCGTGCGCGAGCGCACGGCATGCTGTCTCGTCGGCGCATGGTGGCTAGCGCGTTACTGTCACGGTAAGCCAAGTGACAAGGCACCCATGCCGTGCCCTCGAACCAAGGAAATTGAATGGCGCTGATTGAAGGTTTTCGCGTTCAGAACTACCGCGCGCTACGCGACGTGACACTCGGAAAGTTGTCGAATCAGCAGAAAGGCGAGCCACTGACGCCATTCACTGTGGTCATTGGCAAGAACGGCGCGGGCAAGAGCACGCTCTTCGATGCCTTCGGCTTCGTGGCGGACTGTCTTTTGCATGATGTGGAGTCGGCTTGCGACATGAAGCAACGCGGCGGCTACGAGCGCTTGCGCTCGATGGGCTCGAACGACGCCATTCGCTTTGAAATTTACTACCGCGAAGCCAAGGGCGAGCGGCCCATGACCTACGAGGTGGCCATTGCGCTGGATGAGTCGCATCGACCGTTTGTCGAATCAGAGGTGCTGAAGCAAAGGCGAAAGGGTCAGCGGCATGGGCGCCCGTATCCTTTCCTTCGTCTCCAGCATGGCAAAGGCATGGTCTGGGCCGGCGAGGAGGCCGTAGAAAGTGCAGGTGGCGGCGAAGATCGCGCTCAGGAGCCCGTAGAACTGACAGACCTGCGGCAGCTTGGCATCGCAACGCTGGGCACGCTCAAGGAGCATCCGCGCATCAAGCGGTTCAGGGACTTCTTGAAGGGCTGGTACCTCTCGTACTTTTACCCTGATGCAGCCCGAAGCCTGCCATCGGCTGGGCCGCAAAAGCACCTGAATAGCCATGGCGACAACATCGGCAACGTCGTTCAGTTCATGGAGCGCGAGCACAAGGAACGCTTCAGAGCAATCCTGCAAAAGATTGCGGCGAAGATCCCTGGTGTCAAGTCGATTGACACTGAGGAGACCATCGACAAGCGCGTCGTCTTGCGGTTCAACGACGGTGCATTCGATGACCCCTTCTACGCGCAGCAAATGTCGGACGGAACACTGAAGGTGTTCGCATATCTTCTGCTCATGGACGACCCGGACCCGCCGCCGTTCATCTGCATCGAGGAGCCAGAGAACGGTCTGTATCACAAGTTGTTGGAGACTTTGGCACAGGAGTTCAGGGCGCACGCGACCGGAAAAAAGAACGCACCACAGATCTTTGTGACCACGCACCAACCCTACTTCGTCGATGCGCTGTCTGCTGCCGAGGTTTGGATCCTCGAAAAGGGAGCCGACGGTTACTCAACAATTCGCCGAGTCTCTGATCTCGCCGTCGTGAGGAATCTGGTCGACGAAGGCTTGCCGCTGGGCGGTCTTTGGTACAGCGACTATCTCGATGCGAGGTGATGATGCACATCGAGATCTTGGTCGAGGACAGCTCGGGCGAGAAGCTGCTGCAATGCCTTCTGCCGCAATTGTTGGGTCCGACAGGCGAGCGGCACACGTGGCGCCTGCATTCGTACAAGGGAATTGGTCGGATTCCCAAGAACCTGGGGGCCAAGTCCGATCCGACAAAACGCATCCTGCTGGATCAACTCCCTAAA
>JANOLY010000253.1:0-10309 GCA_031420055.1 Burkholderiales bacterium
GAAAATCTGCGCCGAGTAGTAGACCCACGCGAGCCACCAAACACCGGCTGCAGGCTGCGGCCCACGCTGGCCAGGCCGGCGCCGTTGTCACCCATCAAGCTGCGCAACTGCGACTGGATTTCACCGCGCGCGGCGTCTTCAGCAAACACCGCCCCGGCCACTGCAATCACGATCAGCAGCGGGGCCATCGAAAACGTGGTGTAGAAGGCCAGCGCTGCGCCCATGCTGGGCACGTGGTCGTCGAGCCAGGCATTGCCCACCTGCTTCAGCGCCGACCGGGTGCTGGCCCAGGTCATGGGGCGCGGTAGCAAAGGCTTCCTGACCGTGACTACCAAGTTGACACCGCATTCATTCGCGAGGCTCGCCTTCGCGATTGACAGTGATGGTGCGCCCGGGCGGCTGCTTCAGTTGCACCAGGTGGTCCTGCCCACGGAAGCGGTAGCTCACGTCCCAGTGGTCGGTGCCGGCACGGCTGGGCATCTTCTCGCAACGCTGCACGTCGCGTGTGCTCACGCTGCGGCCGTCAGAGCCAATGCGTGAACCCAGCACCCCGCCGGCAACGGCACCACCCACGGTGGCAATGTCGCGCCCGGTGCCGCCACCGATCTGGTGGCCGATGATGCCGCCCAGCAAGGCGCCGCCCAGCGCGCCCGGGATGTTGTTTTCGCGGCGCGGGTTCTCGTTGACCACGTCTTGCTTCTCCATCCAGCAGCGCTGCTCGGTCGGTCCCATCACGGCGCGCACGCTGGTCACGTCGGCTTCAAACAGGCGCTCGTTGCCGCGCCGTTGCCATGCCGTGGGCGCGGGCGGCAACGGTGCATAGCGGTCTTCGTTCACTTGCTGGTTCGCACGCAACTGGCGCACGCTGGAGATGCGGTCATTCATGCCCATGGCGCGCAGCGACGGGTAGCTGCCCTCGCGCAAGACCACGCAGCGACCACCAAAGCGGATGTCATCGCAGACCTCCCAGCGCTGGCTGCTGACGACGATGGACGACGCGCGGTCGTTGAAGCCCGCATCCAAGAAACTGTTGATCGAGCGCTGCGTGCTGAAAGTGCGGCCCTGGTAGTTGTCGTTCTCGTAGAACGTGA
Organism: Burkholderiales bacterium; assembly: GCA_031420055.1. Classification (GTDB taxonomy): domain Bacteria; phylum Pseudomonadota; class Gammaproteobacteria; order Burkholderiales; family Burkholderiaceae_C; genus Rubrivivax. The sequence goes on from JANOLY010000253.1 coordinate 1,092, forward strand.
CCTGCGCAAAGGCGGGCGCGGCGGCGAGGGCGGCGAGCAGGCAGGCGGCGCGTGCCAGGACGGCTTGACGGGGTGGCTTCATCTTGTTTCTCCGAGACGGTGATGGCAGGTCCGGCGAACCCGACGCGCAGGTCGCGATGCCGAACCGCGAGCGTGTGCCCGCGCCCGTGCCGCCGCCAGCAGACGAGACCCCCCTTGGCTGTAGCGGTTCTCCTACGTCCTGCATTCACTGCGGCAAGACATGGCCGCGGCCCGCGCAGCCATAAGCCGGCGAGCCCATGCAATCCCGTACGGCATCGCACAGACACGCGGTGACCGGGGCTCTAAAAACGGCCCACTGGCATTGCAGCTTTGACGCCGCGCCACCACCCCACCCCCATCACAAGCACGAGGCAAACGCCATGAACACCAAGCTCAATTTCCAACACCCAACGCCGCGCAGCTTTCGCCTGCGGCTGCTCACCTTGGCCGCACTCGGGCCCCTGGCGCTGGTCACCGCGCAAGCCCAGGACAGCTACTGGACCTTTGGCCTGGGCGGCGGGCAAACGCGGGGCGTTTTTGACGACCGCGCGCTGAGCAACAGGAACATCGGTACGCTGCCCGCCGGAGGCTTCACCAACTACAGCATCGCCACCGACCGGCGCGACGCCGGCTACAAGGTGTTCCTGGGCCGCCAGTTCAACACCTACCTGGGCATGGAGCTGGGCTATGTCAATCTGGGCAAGTATGGTTTCAGCAACACCACCACCCCGGCCGGCAGGCTGAATGGCGAGATTCGCGCCCAGGGCGTGAACGTCGATCTGCTGGCCACCATGCCGCTGACCACCAACCTGTCGGCACTGGGCCGCGTCGGTGCCACCTATTTGCGCACCCGCTCTGAATACAGTGGCAGCGGCGCGGTTGCCACGCGCAGGTCCAACCCCAGCAGCCGCGGCGGCAACGCCAAATTCGGCCTGGGTTTGCAATACGCCTTCAACGACGGCTTTCAGATGCGTGGTGAGGCCGAGGAGTACCGCGTGCATGACGCCGCCGGTGACCGCGGCAAGGTCAGGATGTATTCGGTGAGCCTGGTCTTCCCCTTCGGCCGCAGCGCCGCACCGGCGCCGCGCATGAGCTATGCAGCGCCTGCGCCGGCCCCGATGCCAGCACCCGTGGTGGTGGCACAAGCACCCCCGCCGCCGCCCGTGGTGGTGATGCCCGCGCCGGCACCCGCGCCGCGTGTAGTGCCGCTGCGCCGCGTGAGCTACTCAGCGGAGTCGATCTTCGGCTTCGACCAGTCCCAGGTGCAGCCCGCGGGCCAGACCGCACTGAACACCTTTGCCGCCGAACTGGCGGGCACCCGCTTCGACAGCATCAGCGTCGAAGGCCACACCGACCGCATCGGCTCGAACGCCTACAACCAGGCCTTGTCCTTGCGGCGGGCCGAAGCGGTGAAGGCTTATCTGGTGAACAACGCGCGCATCGACGCGGCCAAGATCTCGGCAGTCGGCCGCGGTGAAGACAAGCCCGTCACCAACGCGCAGGACTGCAAGGGCAACGCGCCCACGGCCAAGCTCATCGCCTGCTTGCAGCCCGACCGCCGCGTGGACATCGAAGTCTCGGGCACCCGTTGACCGGCCGGCGCTGCCCACCATGGTTGCCTTTGAAGTCAGCGACATGACCAGCGCCCGCCAACTCAGCGACGCCATCAAGCGCGCGGGTTATTCACCAGTGGCTGCGTGAGTGCCCGGTGGTTCGCCCTACACCGCCACCCCTGCCCCGCGTTGCGCTTGAGCGTGGCGGCGCGCTGATGGCCGCGGGCTGGCTGCGCTTGTTGTTGCTGGCGGTGCTGTGGCCGCTGCTGTGGCAACAAGCACGGCAGGTACGCCGCACCACGCCGCAGATGCCCGAGCCGCCCGGTCGGCGCGACGGCACCGCGGGGCGCGGTTCTATGCTGCGGCTGCTGGTGGCTGGCGACTCTGGCGCGGCGGGCGTGGGCGTTGCGACGCAGGACCTGGCTCTGTGCGGCCAGTTGGTGCGTTGCCTGGGCGCGCACCACACCGTGCAGTGGTGCGTGCTGGCCAGCAATGGGCTGGACTCGCACGGCCTGCTGAGCCTGTTGCAAGCGGCACCGGCGGCCCACTACGACGTGGTGGTGTTGTCCATAGGCGCCAACGACGCCACGGGCCTGCAGCTGCCGCAACAGTGGGCCGCCCGGCAGCACCGGTTGGCGCAGTTGATAGCCCAGCGCTTCCAGCCCGCCCTGCTGGTGCACAGCGCTGTGCCCCCCATGCACGCCTGCCGTGCGCTGCCGCAACCGCTGCGCTGGTTCATGGGGCATTGGGCGCGGCACATGAACCAGGCCCTGGCAGGCGCACTGCGGGCGCAGACCGGCCGCACGATGCTTTGGCACCCGGCGTCAACCACCACCGTGGGCATGGCCATCGACGGCATACACCCCGACGCCAACGGCTACGCGACCTGGGCCGAAGCCTTGGGCCAGCACATCCTGGCCCGCCTGGGGCCGCCGGCCCCAACGGCTGCGGGCTGACACCGCACCGCAGCCACCGCGGCGGCTGACCCGGTGCTGGTGCCTTCAGCGCTGTGGGCCAGGCGCCGCGCTGGCAGCGACTTGGCCGCACCACAGCGCCAGCTCGGCCAGCACCGCATTCACGGCGACTTGCGCAGCCGCCGCGCCGCCGGCGGCGTCTTCACTGGTGCTAGGCACCGTGTGTTCAAAGTCGCGCGTGGCCAGCACGCGGCGGTTGGCCGCGTCGATGAGCTGGGCGCGCAGGGTCAGGCGCAGCTGGCTGGGGCCGCCCGCAAACTCTTGCTGAAGGCGCAACAACTGCGTCTCGAGTTGCAGGCCACCGCTGACCAGGCTGGGCGCCTGCACCACGGCGCCAAAGCCGGCGCTGGCGTCCAGCGCGGCCACCATCAGGGGCGCCAACATGCGTGCTGGCGTGTCCACCCATTCGCTGTAGGCAAAGTACTCCAAGCGGTTGGGCTGGCGCATGTACATCATGCGGGCGGTGTCGAAGCCCGGTGCTGCGCGCGGCGGCTGCACCACCAGCACCGGGGCCAAGCGCGGCGGCCCAGGCCGCTGGGCCTTGGCAGCCGCGCCTTGCAGCGCAAAGTAGGCCGGTTGCGGGGCCGGTGGTGGCAGCAAAGAGCCACACCCGATCAGGCTCAGGCTGAGGCTCAGGCCCAAACCCCAACACAGCGGCAAGGCTGCGAACCTGCGCCGGCCCGGGCTTGGCGCGGGTGCCTGCAGGGGTGGTCGTGTGGTCGTCATCGTGTGCCCTTCACCGCTGCCGGTTCACCCGGCCCGGGGGCCACGGCAGCGCGCCCCAGCAGCACGCTGGTGGGGCTGCGCTCGGCGGCGTCACTGAAACGCCGCAGCGACGCCGACAGCGCTTGCAGCTCGGACATCAAGCGCTGCAGCTCGGGCACAGTGTCGGTGGTCAACTGGCGCACCTCAGCACCCACACCGACCACGGCGCTGGCCGCTTGGGCGCTGGCCAAGGCGGTGGTCTGGCCCATACCCTCCAAAGCATCGGCGCTGCGCCCCACTTTGGCCACCACCGGGCCCAGATCGGCGGCCACGCGGCTGCTGTGCTTCAAGGTCTGCGCGGCGTCGGCAATGGCTGCGTCCAGCGTCGGCGCGCGCGCCGCCAGGGTGCGGGTGAGCGTGGCGATGTCGGCCAGCGCACGGGTCACCGCAGCACTGTTCTCGGCGCTCATCAGGCGGTCCAGGTTGGCCGAGGTGCTCTCCACCTTGGCCAGCACCGTGGTGAGCACATCTTCCAGCCGCGCGCTGAGCGAAGGCTTGCTGCGAATCACCGGCCACTGCCCGTCGCCCTGGGCCAGCAGGGGCGGTGAGCCCGGGGTGCCGCCCGACAGTTCTATGGACGAGATGCCCGTCAGGCCCTGCGTTTTAATCACCGCCAAGGTGTCGACCGTGATCGGCGTGCCGCGCTCGATGGCCAGCGTCAGGATCACGCGCTCGGGGTTGGCCGGGTCAAGCCGGATCTGGTGCACCTGGCCGACATCGACACCCTTGAACTTGACCGGCGCGTTCACGCTCAAGCCCGCTACCGACTCTTCCATGATCACCCAGTAGAAGTCCAACTTCTTCTGCCAGGCGCCACCGGCGGCCAGCCACAGCACACCGGCAATCAGCAAGGCACTCAGGGCCACGACGAAGGCGCCCACCAGCGTGTAGTTGACCTTGGTTTCTATGGCGCCACTCCTGCGCGCCCGGCCTGCGCAGACACGCCCGGCGTATGCGCCTGGGCCGCCGCCGCGCGTGAACGCGGCCCGGTGAAGTAGGGCCTGACGCTGGCTTCGTCCAGTTGCGCCAAGGCCTGCATGGTGCCCAGGCCGGCCACCTGGCCATCGGCCAGCACGGCGACTCGGTCGGCCACCTGCCACAGCGTGTCCAGGTCGTGCGTGACCATGACCACGGTCAGGCCGAAACGCTCGCGCAGACTCAGCACCAGGTCGTCCACGCCACCGGCGCTGACCGGGTCCAGGCCGGCCGTGGGTTCGTCCAGGAACAGCAGCTCCGGGTCCAGCACCAGCGCGCGCGCCAGCGAGGCCCGCTTGAGCATGCCGCCGCTCAACTCGGCCGGGTACTGGTTCGCCACGGCGCTGGACAAACCGACCAGCTCCAGCTTCCAGGCTGCCAGCTCGTTGATCAACACGTCGGACAGGTCGCTGTGTTCGCGCAGTGGCAAGGCGATGTTCTCGCGCACCGTGAGCGCCGCAAACAGGCCGCCATGCTGGAACACCACACCCCAGCGCCGGCGCAGCGCGGTGACTTGCTCGGGCGTGGCACCCAGCAGGTCCACGCCCAGCACGGCGATGCCGCCGGCATCGGGCGTGTGCAGTGCAATCAACTCGCGCAGCAAGGTGGACTTGCCCGACCCGCTGCCGCCGATGAGGGCAAAAACCTCGGCCCGCTGAACCTGGAAGCTGATGTCGCGGTGCACCACATGGTTGCCAAAGCGCGTGCTCACGTGCTGCACGTCGATGACGCTGTCGGGTCTGGCGGCGTGCTTCATGCGCGGCCCGGGTTCAGAGGTCCAAGGCACTGAACGCGATGGAGAACAGCGCATCGGCCAGGATCACCAGGAATATCGACTGCACCACGCTGCGGGTGGTGTGCTGGCCCACGCTGTCGGCGCCGCCGCGGGTCTGCAGGCCCTGGAAGCAACCGATGAAAACGATGATCGCGGCAAACACCGGCGCCTTGCCGATGCCGACCAGGAACGAGCTGACACTGACCGCCGTGGGCAGGCGCACCAGAAACTCGACAAAACTCACATCGAGCTGCGTGCGCGCCATCAACATGCCGCCCAGCACACCCATCACGTCGGCGAACAAGGTCAGCAGCGGCAGTGCAATCAGCAGCGCCAGCAGCTTGGGCAGCACCAGCAGTTCCAGCGGCGCAATGCCCAGGCTGCGCATGGCGTCGATCTCTTCGGTGACGGCCATGGTGCCGATCTGCGCGGCGTAGGCCGAACCCGAACGGCCGGCCACGATGATGGCCGTCATCATGGGCGCGAACTCGCGCAGCATTGACAAGCCCACCACGTCGACGATGAAGATGTTGGCGCCGAACTGGCGCAACTGGTCGGCACTTTGGTAGGCCACCACGATGCCCAGCAAAAACGCCAGCAGCCCGACGATGGGCAAGGCGTCCACCCCCGCGCTGCGGATGTTGAACAGCACCTGGCGCCAGCGCCAGCGCTGGGGCTGCACCACGCAGCGCGCCAGCACCACCGACACCTCGCCCACCAGGGCCAGCACCGCCCCGCCCTGCGCCCCGCCCGCCCACACCCATCGGCCCAGGGCCTGCAAGACGCCGTCGCTGGCGGCCGGTGCCGGCGCGGCCTGCGCTGCGGCTTGCTCGGCCTGCGCCGCGGCGCTTTGCACCAGCGCCAGGTGCTGCGGGTCCAGGCCCTGCAATGTGGCCGCACTGCGGTCGCCGCCGCGCAGCCGCAGCAGCAGCTGGTGCAGCAGCCAGGCACCGGCGCTGTCCAATGCAGACACCTGCGTGGCGTCCACCACCGTGCCCGCCTGCGCCGGCGCGGCCTGGGCCTGCACGGCAGCCTCCATGTCGCCCAGGCCCAGGCTGGTCCACGCGCCGCCCAGGTTCAGGCGACCGGGGTCGTCCCGGGACAGGCTGGCAGCGTGAATGGAAACCGGGCTCATTGCATTGGCAACGATGCCCGGGGCTGTCCGCTGCTGTCTGTACGCCAACGAACAGAGGCCGGCAAGCCTCAGAAATGCATCTTCAGGCTGGCCCCCAGCGCCCAGGCTTGCCCGCGCGGCGCCTGCGCCGTGGGTCGCAGCCAGAAATGACCGGCCACCAGCTCGCCCAGCAGCCAGTCGCGGTACAGCGGCTGCTCCCACTTCACCAGCACGCTGCGGTCGGACATGCCAAGGCCGGTGCCGCGTGTGCCGGTGCCGCTGAACAGCAGCTCCAGCGCCAGGTGGCGCCGGCCACCGAAGTCGCGGTGCGCGCCCAGGGTGCTGGACCACTCGAGGTTGCGCGTCTCCTGCGTCACGGTGGCGGCGCTGAGCCAGCGCAGCGTCCACGGCGCCTGCAACTCGTGTTCGTAGGACAGCGCCGTGGTCGACCCAAATCCGTCATCACGCGACCAGAACAGTGTTTCCCGAAAGCCCAGCACATGGCCCGGCGCCAATTGCCATGGTTTGTCGTAGCGCACCTGAACGAAGGGCTGCAGGTGCGCGCTCAGGCCGATGCGGGCGCTGAACTCGTCGCCCCGGCTCAAGCCCAGACCGCCGAGGAATGAACGGTCCTCGGGCCGACTGACCAGCAGCTGCTGCTTGCTGCTCTGGGGCTGCGGCGTGTCCTTGACCACGTTGCGCGGATCATCGCGGCCGACGAAGAGGTACGCACTCTTCTCGATGTTCGGCAGCCGAAAACGCGCCGTGAAGCGCAGGTCGACATCGCTGCCCTGGTCGCGCCGGTGGAACACGCCCAAGCTCAGCCGCCCTTGCGTGACCCGCCCGCCGTCTTCGAAGGGGATGTCGCCAAACCAGCTATCGACGCGGCGTGCGATCCGTTCTGACAGCGCGCGCGCTTGGGTGCGTGTGCTCTCTATCAGCGGCTGGGGGGGCGACTCGGCCGGCGCCGGCGCCGGCTCGGTTTCGGCGCGTGCCGGTGCTGCGGCCAGGCACAGTGCCACGGCAAGACAGCCCGCCCCCAGCGCCCACCGTGGCCGGGCCGCGGCTCGGCCAGGCCACTGCGGGTCAGGGGCTGGACGGCATCGCAGTTCAGGGGCAGCAAGGGACATGGTCTGGGCTGCTTGAGCGCCCGCAGTGTGCCACCGCGCGGCAGGGTGCAGCCAGCGCAGTGTGCTCAGCAGCGCGGCGGTGTGTCTGTGCGCTGGCGAACAGGCCGGCCATCGCGGTGGGCCGCGCTGCCGGGCGACGGCCTGATCGCCTACGCCAACGCGTTGCCTGCACCGACAGATTCAGCCTGCAACGCAGACCACCATGACAGCAACAACTCCAAGGTGCCCCATGAAGCCCGAGACCGAGGAAACCGCAACCACTGGCAGCAACGCCCCCGAACGGGCGCTGTCGCTGGGCATCTTCAAGCCCAAGGGTGCGGCGGTGGTGGCGCTGCGCAGCCCGGCGGATCTGCAGGCCCTGACCGACGAGTTGCTGGCGCAGGGCTATACCGAAAGCACCCTCACCCCGTACAGCCCCAACGCGATGCGCCAGGAGATCGACGCCGCCATGGCAGTGGCCGGGCTGCTGGCGCAGTTTGGTCAAGAGTTGCACATCGCCAAGGCACGGCGCGTGCTGGCCGAGCATGGCTGCAGCTTCCTGGTGGTCGACGTGCCCGATGCCGCGGCCAAAGAGCAGCTCAAGAAAGTGATCAACCGCCTGGGCGCGCCGACCGCGCAGCACTACGGCTTGCTGTTCATTGAAGAGCTCACCGAGCGCACGGCCAGCGAGGTGCAGTTCGTTGACACCTCGCCCCAACCGGCCGCTGTGCCCGCAGACGCCGTCTTGCCGCCCACCCGTTGAACCGCACCACCAAGCAAGCGATTTCAGGAGCTGCCCGATGAATCACACCGCCACCACGTCGCTGCGCACCCACTCGGCATTGGCGTTGAGCACATTTTTGGCACGCCCACCGCTGGACGACATGGCAGTGCGTGTCTGCAGCACCGTCAGCGACGCCGGTTTCGTGACCCTGCACAACGCGTTTCGTGCCAGCGGCGGTCTGGCCAGTGGTGATGAGGTAGCCGTCCGCATGAACGTGGCAGGCGAAGGCGGCTATGCACGCCTTGCCCGCCGGATCGTGGGAAGGCAGGTCTTCAGCTTCGCCTGGAATGACGCGTTCTGGCTGCCGCTGTTCCAGTTCGACACCCAGAACTGGTCGGTGCGCGACGGCTTGCGTCCCGTGTTGTCAGAACTGCTGGGCGTGATGGACGGCTGGTCCATCGCGGTCTGGTTCGTTCAGCCGAACGACGAACTGGGCGGCAACAGCCCACTGGTGTTGTGGGAAACCCAGCCATCCGCCGTTTTTCAAGCCGCCCGTCTGCAGCGTTATGCCCTCACCGCTTGACCCGGCCGGCCCGGCCGGGGTCGGCCGCATCAACCGCCGGCAACAAAGCGTCGAAACCACCACTTCAAGGAGATTGTCATGGGCCTCGGAACCATCGCTCTCATTCTGGTACTGCTGCTGTTGGTGGCTGCCGTGCCCGCCTGGCCGCACAGTCGCGGCTGGGGCTACGGCCCGAGTGGCGGGCTGGGACTGGTGCTGATCGTGGTCATCGTGCTGCTGCTCACAGGGCGCCTGTAGCCAGCGGGCCGGCGGCGGGCAACCCGCTGCCGCCCGGCGCCGCTGCGCCCGGGTTGGCTAGCTGCGCCAGCAACTGCAACTGTTGCTGCTGCAAGGCCAGCAGCTCGGCCCATTGGGTCTGGCGCAGCGTGTCGATCTTGTTGTGTAGCAGCATGATCTCCAGCTCGGCCTTCAGGTTCACCTCGTAGTCGTGCTCGGCGTTGAGCCGGTCCTTTTCCGACTGTCGGTTCTGCGACATCAGGATCACGGGCGCCTGGATCGCGGCCAGCATCGACAGGAACAGGTTGAGCAGGATGAACGGGTACGGATCGAAGCTGCTGCCGCGGCTCGCCACCAGCCAGACATTGAGGCCGACCCACCCCAGCATGGTCGCGCCAAACAAGCCGAC
>JANOLY010000254.1:0-2081 GCA_031420055.1 Burkholderiales bacterium
TCCCGGGCTTGAGCACGACCGCATGGCCCTGAAGCTCGGCGGTAAAGACGAGCGGCTCCGGCGCGCTGATTTCATCGCGCTGGCCTCGCTGGCGGGCCTGCGTGCAGGCGACGCCAACATGACGATCGATGATGTCCTGCAGCGGCTTCCCGTCGCGCTCGACGCTGTAGTTCTTCCTGAAGCGCTTGAACTTGATGATGGGAACAAGGCAATCGCGGCGCGAACGCTGGACCTCTGCCGGGCCAGGGTCGCTGCGTTCGACCAGGCACGACTCAAGGAGGAACACTCGACAGTCACACTCTAAAATTCGCAGGCGCACCGGCATGGTCGGCGCGCGTGGAAGAGGCCGATATGCACCGCGCTATGGGCACCTTGAGGAATGAGTACATAGGTGAGTACATAGTGCAAAGGAACGGGTGATGTCGGACAGCCAAATTGCAGACCAGGTAAGGCGAAGAAGAACCTTCGCCATCATCAGCCACCCTGACGCGGGCAAGACCACGTTGACCGAGAAGCTGCTGCTGTTCAGCGGCGCCATCCAGATCGCCGGCAGCGTGAAGGCGCGCAAAGCCACGCGCCACGCCACCAGCGACTGGATGGAAATCGAAAAGCAACGCGGCATCTCGGTGGCGTCCAGCGTGATGCAGATGGAGTACCGCGACTGCGTCATCAACCTGCTGGACACACCGGGCCACCAGGACTTCAGCGAGGACACCTACCGCGTGTTGACCGCGGTGGACGCCGCACTGATGGTCATCGACGCGGCCAACGGCGTGGAGCCACAGACCCGCCGGCTGCTGCAGGTGTGCCGGGCCCGCAACACGCCCATCCTCACATTCGTCAACAAGATGGACCGCGAGGTGAAAGACCCGCTGGTGCTGATGGAAGAGATCGAGAGCGAATTGGGCATGGAGGTCGTGCCCTTCACCTGGCCAGTGGGCATGGGCAAGGCTTTCCACGGCGTGATGGACCTGCGCGGGCAGCAGATGCGCGTGTTCAGCGCCGGGCAAGACCGCGCCCGCAGAGATGGTGAAGAAGGCAGCGACGAAATCCTGCTCGGCCTGCACAACCCGGCCTATGCCGAGCGCTTCGGCATGCAGTACACGCAGGCCGAGAGCGAGATCGCACTGCTCACCGACGCCGCGCCGCCTTTCGACGAAGCTGCTTTCCTGGCTGGGCGGCAGACGCCGATGTTCTTCGGCAGTGCCGTCAACAATTTCGGCGTGCGCGAGGTTCTCGACGCACTGGTCGACCTGGCGCCACCACCGGCCGAGCGTGCCGCCGTGCAGCGCGTGGTGCAGCCCGACGAGCCCAAGTTCAGCGGCGTGGTGTTCAAGATCCAGGCCAACATGGACCCGGCGCACCGCGACCGCATCGCCTTCCTGCGCGTGGCCAGCGGCCACTTCGAACGCGGCATGCGGCTGAAAGTCACGCGCAGCGGCAAGGAACTGCGGCCCAACACGGTGGTGAGCTTTCTGAGCCAGCGCCGCGAGCTGCTGGACGAAGCCTTTGCCGGCGACATCATCGGCATCCCCAACCACGGCGTGCTGCAGCTGGGCGACACGCTGACCGAAGGCGAGCCGCTGCTCTACACCGGGCTGCCCTTCTTCGCGCCGGAGATGTTCCGCAGTGTCGAGGTCGCCGACCCGCTGCGCACCAAGCAGCTCAAGGCGGGCCTGACGCAACTGGGCGAAGAAGGCGCCATCCAGGTCTTCCGCCCCGTGGCCGGCAGCGTGCTGCTGCTGGGCGCCGTGGGCCAACTGCAGTTCGAGGTGGTGGCGCACCGGCTGGAACATGAATACGGCTGCAAGGCGCGCATCATGCCCAGCCGCTTCCAGGTGGCGCGCTGGGTCACGGCCGAAACCGGCGGGGGTGCGGCCGCCGACGAGCGCGAACTCAAGCGCTTCATCGACGGCAACGCCCATCGTGTGGCCTACGACGCCGTCGACGCGCCCACCGTTCTGGTGGAGTACGCACCCGAGTTGCGCGCCATCGAGGCCAACTGGCCGAAGATCAGGTTCCACGCCCTGCGCGAGCACGCGGGGCTGGTGTTTCAGAAGAAGCTGGAGGGGTGATGTTCA
>JANOLY010000255.1:0-4834 GCA_031420055.1 Burkholderiales bacterium
GTCACGCTGGGCACGGTGTGCATCTCGCTCACCGTGGGCTGCCTGGCGGGTTATGCCCTGTCGCGCTACCGCGGCAGCCTGGGTTTCTGGCTGCTCATCATCGCGCTGGTGTTTCGCGCACTGCCGCACGCCACCTTGCTGCCCAGTTTCCATGCGCTGTTCGACGCCATCGGCATCCGCAACACCACGTTCAGCCTGATCTTCGTGCTGGTGGCCATCAACCAGCCCTTCACCATCTGGATGCTGCGCAGCTTTTTCGTCAACATCCCGCAAGAGCTGGACGAAGCCGCCATGGTCGATGGCTGCACGCGACTGCAAGCCTTCAGGCGCGTCATCATCCCCGTCATGTGGCCGGGTGTGGTGACGACAGGCCTGTTCAGCTTTCTGCTCGCCTACAACGACTTCATGCTCAGCTCGGCGCTGACCAATGCCGACCGCATGACCATGCCCGCAGCCATCGCCGGCGCCATCACCGCCGAAAGCGACGCGCTGCTGATGCAAGGCGTGGCCGGCGCCGTCAGCATCACCATCCCGCTCATCATCCTGGTGGCGCTGTTCCAGAAACAGATCGTCTCCGGCCTGACCCAAGGCGCCGTCAAGGGCTGAACACCGAACCCCACGACCATGATCCTGAACCCTGCCGAAGTCCGCCGCCGCCACATCCGCCGCAGCCAATACCAGTCCTGCGATGACGCCTTCATCGATGTGCGCCTGCCCGGCAGCACGCCGAAGGAAAACTATTCCATCATCGGCCCGGGCGTGACGCAAAACGCCAGCCAGGTGGTCAACCTGCGCGAGCCGCACGGCTTCAACATCGGCGCGGCCGGGCTGGGCCCGGGCATCACCAACAACCTGCACCTGCACTTCACGTCCGAGGTCTTCATCGCCTGCGAAGGCACCTTCACCTTGCGCTGGGGCGCGGCAGGCGACGAAGGCGAGGCCGTGCTGGAAGAAGGCGACGTGATCTGCATGCCGACGTGGATGTTCCGCGGATTCAGCAACAGCGGCAGCACCCACGGCTTTCTGATGACGGTGCTGGGTGGCGACGACACCGGCGGCATCATCTGGAGCCCCGAGGTGATGCGCCGCGCCCGCGCCACCGGCCTCTACCTGGGGCGCGACAACCAACTCATCGACGTGCCGCCCGGCCACGCCGCGCCGCCGGACGACCGGCTGCTGCCGTTGATGCCGGCGCAGGAAGTGGCCGCGCTGCGCCGCTGGTCGGGCCCGGAGTTGCAGGCGCGCTGCGTCAAGCCCGCGCAGCGCGACTACCGCGCCGCGACCCTGGACGCCGCGCTGTCCGGCCACGGCTGGCAACTGGCCCCGGTGATCGGCTGGGGGCTCAGCCAGCACCGCGACCACCGCCCTGCCGTCACCGACCCGCAAGGCTTCTCGGTGGAATGGTTGCGCGTGCCGGCCGGCCAGCGCAGCGCGCCCTTCGTGCTCGACGAGTCCGCCGTGCTGGTCCACGCCCAAGGCCCGCTGCAAGTGGCCTTCAACGCCAGTGCCGACCGCCTGCACACCGACCTGGGCGCCTGGGACACGCTGTCGCTGCCCGGCGGTTGCGTGCGGCAGTTCGTCAATACCGGTGACGAGGATGCGCAGGCCCTGCTCGTGGTGCATGGCGACGCGCGCAAGACACCGCGTTTCGACGCCGAGATTCACGCCGCCGCGCTGGCGCTCGACGTCACGCTGGACGCTGGCGGCCGGCTCGCGCGCCTGAGCCTGTTGCCGCCGGCCATGGCGGTGTGAAGACGCCGCGCCTTGTCGCGCTGCCCGGCACCTTGCTGGACGGCCGCAGCCTGGAAGCGCTGCTGCAGGGGCTGGATGCACACACCGAGTTGCTGGGCACCGCATCCGACATCGACGACGAGGTAGACCGCCTGGCCCGGCTGGCCGGCACCGGTGCGGCCGTGTGGCTGGGGCATTCGCTGGGCGGCATCGTGGCGCTGCACCTGGCGCTGCGCCACCCGGCCAAGGTGGCGGGCCTGGTGCTGCTGGGCGCCAATGCGCGTGCCGGCCGCGACAGCAGCCAAGCCCGTCGCACGGCGCAGTGGGCTCTGGCGCAGCACGAAGGCCTGCACGCCCTGGCGCACAGCAAGCTGGCGCCGGGCTACGGTCTGGCCGCAGACGACACCGCCCTGGCCTCGCTGGTGGCGCAGGCCGAGGTGGTGGGCTTGCCGCGCTTCGCGCATCAGCTGGCCTACGCGCGTCAGCGCCCCGGGCTGCTGGCGCCGCGGGTGCCGCTGCACGTGCCCGTGCTGGCCATCAGCGGCGAGCACGACGGCCTGTGCCCGCCCGGGCACAGCGCCGAAATCGTGGCGCTGGTGCAGCCACCTCACGCCGCGGTTCATCACTGCCTGGCCGGCGCGGGCCACCTCTTCCCGATGCAGCAGCCGACCCAGGTTGCTGCCCTTCTCCACACTTTCCTGGCCCGCCTGAAGGAGCCCTGCACATGAAAACCAACCGACTGCTCGATCTCTTCCGCACCGGCCAGGGTGCCGTGGCCGGCTGGATGAGCATCGACTCGGCCTACGCCGCCGAGCTGGTGGGCAACGCCGGCTTCGACGCCGTCGTCATCGACTGCCAGCACGGCATGGCCGGCCACGCCCAGATGCTGGCCATGCTGCAGGCGCTGTCGCACACACCGGCCGTGCCGCTGGTGCGCGTCAGCCAGAACAACCTGGGCGAGATCAACCGCGCGCTGGACTGCGGCGCGTATGGCGTGATCTGCCCGCTGGTCAACTCGGTGGCCGAAGCCGTGGCCTTCGGCCGCGCCTGCCGCTATCCGCTGGACGGGATCGAAGGTGACCGCTCGTTCGGCCCGGCACGCGGCCTGCTGGTGGGCGGCGCGGACTACGCGCAGCATGCCAACGCGCAGATGCTGGCGCTGGCGATGATCGAAACCCGCGCCGGGCTGGACGCGGTCGAAGCCATCGCCGCCGTCGCGCCCATCGACGGCCTGTTCATCGGCCCGAGTGACCTGGGCATCGCGCTCGGCCTGGGCCCGGGCGCGGCGCACACCCACCCGGTGCTGGCCGCGGCCATCACCCGCATCCAGCAAGCCTGCTCCGCTGCTGGCAAGGTGGCAGGCATCTGGTGCGGCAGCGCCGAGATGGCGCGCGACATGCTGGCGCAGGGCCTGCAACTGGTGGTGCCCGGGCACGATGCGATCTGGCTCAGGGCCGAGATCGCGCGGCGGCTGGCGGTATTGCGCGCATGACACAAACCCGGCGCGAGGGGCGCGCGCGGCCTGCGTCGACCCACCGGGCCCTGCGGGCGCCCTGATCGGCCCGGCCCCGCATGCCACACTGAGCGCCCGGCGCGCGGACCGCATCAACCTGGCTGGCCAGGCGCCGCACGCCGCACACCCCACCTGCCCTGTCTACACGCCCCGGACGCCCATGACCGACGACACCTCCGCGCCCCTTGTCCCGCAAGGCACCCCGCCGCCCCTGCCCGACCGGCTCAGCACCGACGTGCGCAGCCCGCATTACGTGGCGGCGGTGTTCGAGCGCGATATCGGCATCCGCTTCAACGACAAGGAGCGCTTCGATGTCGACGAGTACTGCATCAGCGAAGGCTGGATCCGCGTGCCCGCCGGCAAGTCGGTCGACCGCAAGGGCCGGCCGCTGCTGATCAAGCTCAAGGGCCGCGTCGAAGCGTTCTATCGCTAGGCGCGCCGCACCGCCATGCGGGCCCTGCCGTTCAGTTACATCGCGCGCAATCTCTGGGTGCGGCGCGTCACCACGGGGTTGACAGCCGCCGGCATGGCGCTGGTGGTCTATGTGTTCGCCACCGTGCTGATGATGACCGAAGGCATACGCGCCACGCTGGTCGCCACGGGCCAGGCCGACAACGTGATCGTGCTGCGCAAGGGCGCGGGCGCCGAGATCAACAGCGGCATCACGCGCGGCCAGGCCGGCATCCTGCAGACGCTGCCCGGCATCGCACGCGACGCCAGCGGTCGGGCCCTGCTCAGCGCCGAGCCCGTGGTGCTGAACAACCTGCCCAAGCGCGGCAGCGGCAAGCCCAGCAACGTCACCATGCGGGGCACCAGCGACGCGGGGCTGCAGTTGCGCCCGCAGGTGCGCATCGTGCAGGGCCGCATGTTTCGCCCCGGCAGCAGCGAGGTCGTGGCCGGCGTGGGCATCGCGGCCGGGTTCGCGGGCGTGGACCTCGGCGCGGTGCTGCGCTTCGGCGGCCGCGACTGGACGGTGGTGGGCATCTTCGACGCGGGCAAGAGCGGCTTCGACAGCGAGATCTGGGCCGATGCCGAACAGATCATGCAGGCCTTGCGCCGCCAGAGCTTCAACACGGTGGTGTTCCGCCTGGCCGACCCTGCGTCCTTCGACCGCGTGTCCGACCTGGTGGACGGCGACGTGCGCCTGTCGTTGCAGGCCAAGCGCGAGGTGCGCTTCTACGCCGAGCAGAGCGAGAGCCTGGCCAACTTCATCAGCATCCTGGGCACGGCGCTGGCGGTCATCTTCTCGATCGGCGCGGTGGTGGGCGCCATGATCACCATGTTCGGCGCCGTGGCCAGCCGCACCGGAGAGATAGGCACGCTTCGCGCGTTAGGTTTCCGCAGAGGCGCGGTGCTCGGCGCCTTCCTGGGCGAATCGCTGCTGCTGTCGCTGGCCGGCGGCGTGCTGGGCCTGGGCGCGGCCACCTTGATGCAAGTGGTGAATGTGTCCACCACCAACTTCGCCACGTTCTCGGAGCTGGCCTTCCAGTTCACGCTGACACCCAAGATCGCCGTGCAGTCGCTGCTGTTCGCGCTGTTCATGGGCTTCGTCGGCGGCTTCATCCCGGCCTGGCGTGCCGCTCGGCTGAA
>JANOLY010000256.1:0-2428 GCA_031420055.1 Burkholderiales bacterium
GAAGCCATGCGTTGTTTCGCAGACTCTTCATGGCCCAACGCAGCGGCCTTGGCTCATGTCGAAGGGAAATCCGGTATTCGCCCAGATCCTCCGACTCGATAAGCACGTAACCCCCCGAGGCACTTAGAAAATCCTGCGTCGCATTGGCGCGGCTAAGGAAGTCGTGCAGAGCCTTGAGCCAGACGTCTTCGGTGATCGGCAGGCGGTGATGAAGCAGTTCGTGCCGCTCCAGTGCGTTGCCGGAGGTGTCGTGCAGTACTAACCGGACGTCGACGCTTCGCGCGTGGTCGCCTTGAATGCCCAGGGTGAGACGTTCCTCGACCAGGTCGTCGAGCGCCGGATTCAACGGACGAACATCGAGCACGAGTGCCTGGTGGCACAGCGTCCCCGGAACCCATGTGCCGGGTGGCCTCACCATCATCTGCAACTCGAACGTTCCGCAGGTCTTGATGATCTTGCCCGTCGCTTTGACGAGCGTTCTTCGAGTTGAGATCGAGACCTGGTGGCGTCCGGCGGTCAGTTGACTCAGTTGAAGATAGATAGTCCTCTCGTTACCGCAGTCAAAGGTCTGCGCCGGCTCACCATCGATCGCTATCTGATAGCTGTCGAAGTCGTGATCCCGATCGATGGCGAAGCAGGCGGCCTCTGTGGTCAACCACTCGCCGAGGCCCTCGTCATTCCACTGCCGCGGTAAGAGCCCCACGGGTCGGATCGAAATCGTCCGACGGACCACCAATCCGGCCGCTTGAAGCGCAGCCTCGCGCTGGGTGGTGATGACGCCGGGCAGCTCCAACGCGACGCCATGCGCTCCTTCGCACTCGATCGCGACCGCGCGCCCAAGACCGGAGATGCGTCCGGAGTCTCGCGCGACGACGATGTAGTCGTTGCCCGCGAGGACGTTCAAGCCGGTGATCTGCGTGGCATTTCCCTCTCCAATTCGCTTGAACAGCCACACGCTCGAGTGCTTGAGTTGACACTCGGCGGAGACGATGAGATCCAACGCTGGATTGGGCGGCGCAAATTTCAAGAGCGCCTCACCCTCGAGCGGCCATCGACGAAGGCGGCGCTCGCGCGGTTGACCGGCCAAGACCGCAACTGCCTGTGAAGCGCCCTCGTTGTGACAGGAAATCTGCACGCTCGCGCGCTCGAGGTGGGACCTGAGATTGGGGTGCAGCTGCACCAGTCCCTGGAACGACGGCACGAGCAGGCTGGCGTGCCACTTCTCCTGGCCCACATGCCGCAATGCCAAGCGCGGAACCAACAAGGCACGTTCATCGGCGCCTGATTGACCGGCCAGACTATGCTCGACGCGTCCTTGCGCCGGATGCATGAAATCCGTCCGCTGCCCGCTAACGCGGAACTGGTAGGGGACGTACAGGCGCTGCGCATCCTTCAGCCACTCACGCGCGTGTCGCTTGCTGTTCAGGTCTCCGATGATTCGGTGCAGTGTCGGTGCGTGGAGGACGCTCTGCGATTCACCGCCTTGCAGCAACGCGTGCACGATTCGTCCGACCAGATCATGTTGCTGCAGAAACCACTCGAACCGGGAGGACGGAGCTTGCGAGTGCCTTTGAATGAGTTGTCCCACCCGCTCCGAGGGCAAGTCGTACGCTCTTGCCAATTGGTGGCGCGCATTGAACAGGCACTGGGCCAGTTGCACCTGTAGGTCCCGGGGCAGTAGCGCGTTGGTCACCGGCCAGCATATGTTTCGGTAATGAATGGACCAGGCGCCGCTCGGCTCCGCGCCGCCGTAGGTTTGGGCAAACGCCTTGAACCACCTCCGTAGCTGGCTCCGGTCGCCTCGCGAGCTCCAGTTGGGGACGCTGTCGGCGAACGATTGCCAGTATTCGAGACCGTCGAATTCGTAACCTTGTTCCGCTGCGTGCACGACCCAGCAAACCCAATAGGGGTCTGCAAGGTGTCGAGCACGCCCCAGGCTTTCGCCGAGCGCAGCGCCCAGAGCTTCGGTCTCGTAGTTGGGGAGACAGTGTTCGAGTGCGAATACCGGATGCCCAAGGCCCGCAGACTTCTTTGCGACGGCAAGTGCTGCGAAATGCTCGCGCAGAATTGCTTCCGTGTCGTCGAGCGACATGCTCATCGGTGATGGTCAACCACAATGCGGGTGTTGCCGGCCAGCACTGCGGAGATGCTTGTGCGCTCGTCGTGCGCGCTGTGGTCGGTCAACATTCACTATCGTCGCATTTTGTGGGCCATGACATCACTCCGCCTTGATGCCGTTGTCCCTCACCACCTTCGCCCACACATCGATCTGCCGGAGCCGCAAGAACATGAACCTGAGCGCGCTGCCAGGCCAGCCGGCGCCGCGCACCCGCGGCGACATGCTGGCCATGCGCGCGGCCTACACCTCGGGCCACGTGTTCAGCGGCAAGCTCGACCTGCCGGCCATCGACCACCGCCAGTACATGGA
>JANOLY010000257.1:0-2406 GCA_031420055.1 Burkholderiales bacterium
AGGTGCTGCGCGCTTATTCGCAGGCGCACCAGATCGGCCGCATGGGCGAGCGCGGTGAAAACTTTGCCGCGCTGATCCGCGCCATCGCCAAAGACCCCGAGGCCAAGGACGCCTACCTGTCGTGGCTGAAGCAGTTGCGCCCGACCGAGGTGGACGACGTCGGCACGCTGGCCGGCGCGGTGGGCGAACCGATGTTCATGCTGGTGGAGGGCGGCCGCACCTACCCGGCGCCGGTGCTGAGCGACGGCACGCTGCGCTTTGCGGCAATTGCGGCGGCGTTTTTCCAGCCCGACATGCCGGGCGTGATGACCATCGAGGAGATCGAGAACGGCATCCACGCCAACCGCGTGCGGCTGCTGGTCGAACTGCTGCGCAGCCAGGCGGCGTTGGGCAGCACCCAGATCATGGCGACCACCCATTCGCCCATCGTGCTGGCCTGGCTGCAGCCGGCGGAATACGCCACCACCTTCTTCTGCAAGCGCGACGAAGAAACGGGTGAATCGAGAATTTGCCCGCTGCCCGAGGTGCCGCATTTTCTGGAAGTGGTGCAAAAGCAGCCGATCTCGGACTTGTTTGCCGAGGGGTGGTTGGAGGCGGCGCTGTGAGCCCGCACGGCCGCCCGAAGGGCTCACGCTCCCGCCTGGCGGGACGGCGCGCAGCGCCCAGGGTGCCGACGTGAGCTTCAAGGTCTTGGTCATTCCCGAAGACCCGACCCACAACGGCTACATCCTCAAACCCTTGGTGCAGGCCATCGTGGCCGATGCGGGCCGGCCGCGGGCGCAGGTCACTGTGCTGACCAATCCGCGGCTGGAAGGGTATGACCATGCCCTTCGGGCCGTGAAGAACGAATTGGCCGACCGCTATGGCCATTGGGACTTGTGGTTATTCATGCCCGATGCCGACCGGGCCAGCCCGGCTGCGATGCTGGCGCTGGAGGCAGAGTTGGCCGGGCGCAACGTGCGCCTGCTGTGCTGCCCGGCCGAGCCCGAGGCCGAGATTTATGCCAGCGTGGCCTACCGAACAACGCTGGGCGTGGATTGGGCTGCGGCCCGCCAGGATCGGCGCTTCAAAGAGGCGCTGTTCGACCCGCTGCTGGCCCGACACGGCGACGCCCGCCGCGCCGGTGGCGGCCGCGACCGCATGGTGGCCGAATCGCTGAAAAACTACCCACTGCTGCTGCAGCTGTGCCCTGAACTGCGCACGCTGCGCAACCGCATTGCGGCATTGCTGCAGGATTGAGGAACTTTGCCATGGCCACCCGCGTTGCTGCCCGCAAGACTGCCGCCCTTCAGCTACTCGACGCGGCACAAGAGTCGCTGCCGATCCAGCCGGTGGACAAGCCCATCCTGTGTTCACCCTACCGCGAGCCCGACCAACACTGGGTCTACGACCGCGTCACCGGCATCCCCACCCGCACACCTGGCCGACGCGAGGCCAGTTACTGGTTCAAGACCGAGCGCACCGGCAGCGCCCAGTTGACGCTGGGCTTCATGGCCGAGGAAGACCGCGACAGCCTGCCGCTGGTGAATGCACTGCGCGATGACGTGCGGCGCTGGCGCGCGGCCGAGTGGCCCGGCGCATCGCCCACCACCCGCACCTTACGCATTACCCCGTGTTCACCCACAAACACCACACCGACGTGTCCTACCTGGCCTGCGCCAAGGCCCTGCTGGACGCGCCCGATGCGATCTACCCGCAGTTTGCGACCCACAACGCGGCGACGATTGCCGCCATCTTACAAATGGCGGCGAAGACTGGCGCGTCTTTCGAGCTACAAAGATTGCACGGCATGGGCGAAGGCGTTTACCGCGAGGTGCTGAAAAACCCACTCATCGCCTGCCGCGTCTACGCCCCCGTGGGCGCGCACCGCGACCTGCTGGCTTATCTGGTACGCCGCCTACTGGAAAACGGCGCAAACTCGTCCTTTGTGCATCAACTCACCGACGAATCGGTGGGCATGAACGAATTGCTGATTTCGCCACTGCGTCTGGAGCCACACAGCGCGTTTGCTTTGCCGCCGCAGCTGTTTGGCACATCTGCCACAGCTAGAAAAAACAGCAATGGCCTTGATTTGACGGTAGAAACCATGCGCGCACCGCTGCTGGCGGCGTATGCCACGACAACGGTGCCCGCCGTGGCTGAATACGCGGTCACAGCCATCCCCGAAGCGCTGAAAACCAGCCTGGCCAGCTACACAAGCTGGCGCAAAACAGCCGTATCCGGCCGCGCCGCTATTCTAAGAGCCGCTGCAGACACTTTGGACACCCAGTTGCCTACCTTCTGCGCCCTGCTCGTCAAGGAAGCCTTTAAAACCTGGGGCGATGCGGTGTCTGAGGTGCGCGAAGCGGTGGACTTTTTGCGTTACTACGCCGACGAGGCCGAGCGCGTCATGACACCGATGGCGCT
>JANOLY010000258.1:0-1802 GCA_031420055.1 Burkholderiales bacterium
CCTGGTGGTGATCTCGCGTTCTGGTGAAATCGTCATCAGCGACCCGCACGGCCGTGAGCGTGAGCGCCACAAGCTGCCGTACGGCGCCACGCTGAACATCAAGCCCGACCAGGCCGTGAAGGCCGGCACCGTGCTGGCCAATTGGGATCCGCTGACGCGCCCCATCATCACGGAATTTGCGGGCCGCGCGAGGTTCGAGAACGTCGAAGAAGGCGTCACCGTGGCCAAGCAGTTGGACGAGGTCACGGGCCTGTCGACGCTGGTGGTCATCGACTCCAAGCGCCGCGGCGCCATCAAAGTGGTGCGACCGCAGGTCAAGCTGCTCGACGCGGCTGGCGTCGAAGTGAAGATCCCGGGCACCGACCACGCCGTGACCATCGGCTTCCCGGTGGGCGCGCTGGTGCAGATCCGCGACGGGCAAGACCTGTCACCCGGTGAAGTGCTGGCCCGCATCCCGATGGAAGGCCAGAAGACGCGTGACATCACCGGCGGCTTGCCGCGTGTGGCCGAACTCTTCGAAGCCCGTTCGCCGAAGGACGTTGGCATCCTGGCCGAGATCACCGGCACCATCAGTTTCGGCAAGGAGACGAAGGGCAAGAACCGCCTGCAGATCACCTCGCCCGAACTCACCGTGCACGAAGAGCTGGTGGCCAAAGAGAAAAACATCCTGGTGCACGAAGGCCAGGTGGTCAATCGCGGTGAGCTGGTGGTGGACGGCTCGGCCGACCCGCAGGACATCCTTCGCCTGTTGGGCATCGAAGAACTGGCGCGCTACATCGTTGACGAAGTGCAGGACGTGTACCGCCTGCAGGGTGTGAAGATCAACGACAAGCACATCGAGGTCATCGTGCGCCAGATGCTGCGCCGGGTGCAGATCACGGCCGTAGGCGACAGCAAGTACATCAACGGCGAACAGGTTGAACGCTCGGAGCTGCTGGACACCAACGACGCGCTGCGCGCCGCAGGCAAGATCCCGGCAACACACGCCGATGTGCTGTTGGGCATCACCAAGGCCAGCCTGTCCACCGACAGCTTCATCTCGGCAGCGTCTTTCCAGGAAACCACCCGCGTGCTCACCGAGGCTGCCATCATGGGCAAGCGCGACGAGTTGCGTGGCCTGAAGGAAAACGTCATCGTGGGGCGGTTGATCCCGGCTGGCACCGGCATGGCCTTCCACGTGGCCCGCAAGGCCAAGGAAGAGATGGATGAGAGCGAGCGTCGCGCCATCGCCATGCAAGAAGCCGAAGAGCTGGCCGCGGTGCAGCTGGCCAAGGTGGATGCCGAAGTGGGCAGCCACGCGTCGGAGTAAGTGAGTGTGAGATCAACCCGCGCGTTCCAGCGCGGGGGTTGAAAAGGGGCGGCTTGGGCTGCCCCTTTTTTCATGGGCCAGGCCAGTCCTTCGGTTTCATGACGCGCAAGCCCATCAGGGCTGCGCGTCGGGCCAGTTTGTGCAGGGCGTGGTCGTGCGTGATGAGCCACCGCGCCTTGTGTGCCAGCGCCAGATCGATGAAGACCTGGTCGTCAGGGTCACTGCAGATGAAGGGGCTGGCGCGCGTGGGTTCGGGTTCCAGACAGATGGCAGCCAGTTGGTCGAAGGTGGCGAGCGTGTGCTCACTGTTCGGCAGCCACTTTGCCAGAGCCGGGTAGCTGAGCGTGAGCAGCAGTTCATTGCGCATGCGCGGGCTTGCGATCCAGCGCAACGCCCCGCCTTCGATTGCCGTTTGCACGGCATGCATGCCGGGGTCGCGGAACAGCAGCCAATCGAGCACAGCGTTGGTATCCAGCACCACGCTGGGCAAGGC
>JANOLY010000259.1:0-5714 GCA_031420055.1 Burkholderiales bacterium
GTGGTTGAGGTCTTCGCGCTTCAGGTGGATCTGCGCGCCGCCGATCTCGCGGCTGGTTCGCGCGGCGTGGTAGATGGGGCTGGGCCGGCCGACGAAATGCTTCAGCTCGTGGCGGAACTCGGCCTGGAACGCGGGCTCGTCGCGGTACTTGGCGTACACCGCTTCCAGCTCGTGCAGGGCGTGGATCAGGGTTTCGGCGACGAAGGTGCCGCCGTAATGGATGCCATTGACAGGCCCGAAATGCCCGCGGGCATCGGGTTGGTTGTAGTCGATCATGGGGTGGACTTCCTCGGATTCGAAGCGGGCGGCGCGTTGGCCGCCGCCTTCACGGCGCGAGTTGCTGGTCCGCCTGGCGGACCGCCTCGCAGAACCGGCGCATCAGCGCGGCGTCCTTGACGCCCTTGCTGCTTTCCACGCCGGAGCTCACGTCAACGGCCCAGGGCCGCACGCTGAGCACGCCAGCGGTCACATTGGCAGCATTCAACCCACCAGACAAAACGACCGGAAGGGGCAGGCCGCGAGGAATGAGTGACCAATCGAAGACCTTTCCCGCCCCGCCGTAGCCCGGCACGTGGGCATCGAGCAGCACGGCCTGTGCACCAGCAAACTGAGCGGCGAAGTCTAGCAAATCGAATCCAGGCGCCATGCGCGCGGCGCGCATCCAGGGCCGGCCGGCCGCGCGGCACTGCGCTGGTGTTTCGTCGCCATGAAACTGCAGCAGGGCTTGCGGTAGCTGTTCGGTGGCGGCTTGCACCTCAGCCGGTGCAGTGTTGACCAACAGCAGCACCGGTGTCACGAAAGGCGGCAGTTGGCGCACAAGCTCAACTGCACGGGCCAGCGTGACATGGCGCGCGCTGCCCGGCCACAGGTTGAAGCCCAGCGCGTCTGCGCCCGCAGCAACAGCGTTGGCCACATCGGCTTCACGGGTGAAGCCGCAAATCTTGATTCTTGTGCGTGTCATGCAATCCAGTCCATGGCCGGTGTGTGGCCGGGTATCTGGTGCTCGGCATCGTAGTACGGGCCCACGAAGTACAGGCCATCGGCGGGGAAGGTGGGCGCCGCGGCGTCGCGCTTGCGCGCGGCCAGCACCTCGGCCATCCAGCCGGGGGGCTCGCGGCCACTGCCAATGGCCACCAGGCAGCCCATGATGTTGCGCACCATGTGGTGCAAGAACGCGTTGCCGTCGAAGTCCAGCCGCCAGTAGGCACCGCGGCGGGCGATGTCGATGGCGTGCAGCGTCTTCACCGGCGTGGGCGACTGGCACTGGGAAGCGCGAAACGAGCTGAAGTCGTGTTCGCCCAGCAGGTGGGTTGCCGCATCGCGCATGGCCTGGCCGTCCAGCGGGCGGAACACCCAGCCGCACAGGCCGTGCTCCAGCGCCGGGCGCACGGGCGAGTCCAGCACCACGAAGCGATAGCGCCGCCCGCGCGCGCTGCGCCGGGCGTGGAAGTTTGCGGGGACCGGCTGACACCACTGCACGGCGATGTCATGCGGCAGGTAGCGGTTGCTGCCGCGCACCCAGGAGCAGGGGTCGCGCACGAGGGTGGTGTCCAGGTGCACGACCTGGTTCAGCGCGTGCACGCCGGTGTCGGTGCGCCCGGCGCAGACGGTTTGCACCGGCTGCGCAGCAAAGGCCGACAAGGCGGCCTCCAACTGGTCTTGCACGGTGCAGCCGTCGGGCTGCGACTGCCAGCCGTGGTAGGCCTGGCCGCGGTAGCTGATACCCAGCGCCAGGCGCGCCGGCTCGGAGCCGGCAGGCTCATCCCGCGTGTCAGCCAAGCCGGTCGAGCATGCTCTGGGCCTTGGCCCGCAGCGCGCCGTCGGCCTTGGCCAGCACCTCTTCGAGCAGGTCGCGCGCGCCTTCGAGGTCGCCGATCTGGCGGAATTCTTCGGCCAGATCAAGCTTGCGCACCAGCGGGTCGCCGCCCGAAACGGGCGGGCTGGCCAGGGGGATGTTGCCGAAGTCGAGCATGGAATCGCCCGATGCGTGCTCGCGAGGGCTTGGCATGGTCTGCGGGCCACTGGTGCCGAGGTCGCCCAGGTCGAAGTCGATTCCACTGCGCGTGACATACGGCTCGGCACGGCGCGTGGGGGCCGGCGGCGCATCGGGCAAGACGAAGTCCAGCCCCGTGTCCTTGGCCTTGGGTGCCATGGCCGGCGGGGCGGCACGGGGGGGCGCGGCGGGCAGATCCAGGTCCAGGTCGAGGTCGAGGTCCAGGCCGCTGACGCCACCCAGCGTGGCATCGGAGGCGGGCTGGAACTGCGATGTCGGCGGTGCCGGCGGCACGGAATGTGGCAGCGTGGACGCACCCAGCGCTTCCACCACCTTGCCACCGGCGCCACGCACCTGTTCCGGCTCGCCACCGGGCTGGTACAGGGGGTTGTCGAGGTCGATGCTGGCGCCCAAGGCCTGCGCCTTGAGCCAGTCGTCGCCCTGGCCCTGGGTGAGGTTGTAGACCTGCGTGGCCAAAAGCTCGTAGCCCTTGGTGTCGCGCCGCTTGGCATACACCTCAAGCAACTTCGAACGTATCGCCATGCGCTCGGGGTCGGCGCGCATGGCTTCCTTGAGAATCTCCTCGGCCTGCAGGTCGCGGCCATAGGCCAGGTAGACATCGGCCTCGGCCACCGGATCGACGTCGCCGATGGCGTCGAGCTGGCTGGGCGAATAGCTCATCGACGACGGGCCACCGACGACCGAAGCCGGCGCCTCCTGCGTGTCGATGCGCTGGCCGCCGCTGGCGCCGAAGAACGAGTCGGGCTGCAGCCGGCTTTCCAGGAACGATGTCTCGCCAGCCGGTTTGCGCGAGCGTTTGCGCAACCGGTACAGACCCAGGCCCGCCAGCAGGGCCACCAGCACGCCGGCGCCAGGCAGCAGCAATGCGCTGTCCATCAGGGAAGTCAGGAAGCCCGGATCCGGTGCGGCAGGTGCTGGGGCCGGCACAGCAGGCTTGGCCGCTACCGTCGGCGCTGCCGATGGTGTGGGTGCGGCAGCTGCGGCGACCGCGGGTGTGGCAGCCGGCGCCGCCGCTGGTTCGGCGGTGGTCGACGGCACGGCCACCGGTGCCGCGATGGGCACGGCTGCCGGTGCCGGTGTCGTGCTTGCCGCGGCTGGCGTGCTTGCCGTGCTTTGCAGCTTCTTCAGCTCTTCGACGTTTCGCGAAAGCTCCGCCAAGCGCGTCTTGGCGTCCTTGGGCGGTTCGGCCTCGGACGGCGCGGGTGGCTTGACGGCGGGTTGCGACAGCGTGAGCTTGTCAGGCGCAGGTGCGACCGCCTTGCGGTCGTCGACCTTGGCCTGCACCTGGCCTCTGTCCTGTCGGGCCGGCGCATCGGTGGCCACGGCGGTGGTGCCGGAAGCCAAACCCCTGCGGAAGGCCTCGAAGTCCGCGCTCTGGGCGAGGATGACCTGA
Organism: Burkholderiales bacterium; assembly: GCA_031420055.1. Taxonomy (GTDB): domain Bacteria; phylum Pseudomonadota; class Gammaproteobacteria; order Burkholderiales; family Burkholderiaceae_C; genus Rubrivivax. The sequence goes on from JANOLY010000259.1 coordinate 3,408, forward strand.
CGGGCTTCCTGCGGGGCGAGCTTGCCGGCAACCTCGGCGGCAGGTACCGACAGCACCGACCCGCTCTTGAGCCGGTTCATGTTGTCGCCAGCAAATGCCTGCGGATTGGCGCGGAACAGCGACACCAGCATCTGGTCCAGCGAGACGCCGGCACGCTGGGTGCGCCCGGCGATCCGGCTGAGCGTATCGCCATTGCGCACCTGGACCTGGTCCGGGCCGGCCGACGACGTCGCGGCGACAGCCTGCGCCGGCGCGGCCCCGCCGATCGGCGGCCGGGCCACGGGCGCTGCAGCCACGGCCACTGAGGCCGGTGCGGGCACCGGGCGGGCCGTGGTTGGCGGTGCGGCCGGGGCCGGTGAAAGCACCGGCGCAGCGGCTGCCGCAGCGGCCTGGGCCACGCGCGAACCCGGCGGGTCGAACAGCATCGTGTACTCGCGCACCAGCCGGCCAGACGCCCAACTGGCTTCGAGAATCACATCGACGAAGGGTTCGAGCACGGCCCGTTCGCTCGTCAGCCGCAGCACGGTCTTGCCGTCCGCGCGCCGCTCCACCTGCACCTGCGTGGCCGCCAACGCGGCGTTGTACTCGACACCCGCAGCCCGGTAGGCCTCCGAGGGGGCGACGCGCAAGCGCAGCGACGAGGCCTCCTCCGCCGTGATGCTGGTGACCTCGATCTCGGCCTTGAGCGTTTCACCCAGGGCCGATTGCACGCTCAGCCTGCCCAGCCCCAGCGCCCAAACCGGCGTGCTCCAAAGGCAGGCGGTGGCCACGGCCACGGCGGTGAGCGCATATCGCGCAGAGGTGGTCGAACGATGATTCAAGACATTTCCCCCATGCGGCGGGCGCCGACTTCGCATGAAGCCCGGGGCCGCCTCGTCATGCGCCCGGCGCACCGGCAGGATCGCCAGGCCCGGAAGCTGCGGAAATCGCAACAACATCAAGCATATAGGAGCACATGCTCACGCAAAAGCTGATGAACAGACCGGGAATGCCCGGTTTGCACCCCATCTGCGCGGCTGTTGTGGGCGGACAACGCGCCGCGTGTCCAACATCACTGCGCCAGCACGATGCGCAGCATGCGCCGCAGCGGCTCGGCCGCGCCCCACAGCAACTGGTCACCGATGGTGAAGGCCCCCAGGTACTGCGGCCCCAGCGCCAGCTTGCGCACGCGGCCCACGGGGATGTCCATGGTGCCGGTCACGGCCACCGGCGTGAGCTGCCGCAGCGTGGCTTCGCGTGTGTTGGGCACCAGTTTGACCCAGGGGTTGTCGCCGGCGATCATCTGTTCGATGTCGGACAGCGGCACGTCACGGCGCAGCTTGATCGTCAGCGACTGGCTGTGGCAGCGCATGGCACCCACACGCACGCAGGTCGAGTCGATGGGGACAGGGGTGGAGGCTGCAGCGCCGCCAAAGCCCGCGCCGCGGCCCAGTATCTTGTTGGTCTCGGCGCCGCCCTTCCATTCTTCAAGGCTGGTGCCGTCGCCGCGGTCGGCGTCGATCCAGGGGATCAGGCTGCCGCCCAACGGCACACCGAAGTTCGCCGTGTCGGCGGCGGACAAGCCTCGCTGCGCAGCAGTCACCTGGCGGTCGATCTCCAGGATGGTGCTGGCGGGGTCGTCCAGCAGCGGGCGCACCACCGCGTTGAGCGTGCCGTATTGCGTGAGCAGCTCGCGCATGTGCTGCGCGCCACCGCCGCTGGCGGCTTGGTAGGTGGTGCAGGCCATCCACTCCACCAGGTCGGCCTTGAACAGCGCACCCACGCCCATCAACATGCAGCTCACGGTGCAGTTGCCGCCGATGAAGTCGCGCACGCCGCGCGCCAGCGCCGCCTGGATGACCGGCAGATTCACGGGGTCCAGGATGATGACCGCGTCGTCGTTCATGCGCAGCGTCTTGGCCGCGTCGATCCAGATGCCCTTCCAGCCCGCGGCACGCAGTTGCGGATAGACCGCTTTGGTGTACTCGCCGCCCTGGGCGGTGATGATGATTTCACAGCGCCGCAGCGACGCGATGTCGTGCGCGTCGTGCAGCCGGGTCTCGTTCTTCGCGTCGGCAGGCGCCACGCCGCCGGCGTTGGAAGTCGAGAAGAACATCGGCTCGATGAGTGCAAAGTCACCCTCGCTGCGCATGCGGTCCATCAGCACGGAGCCGACCATGCCGCGCCAGCCTACGAGTCCTGTGAGTACCATGTTGCGGGCTCCGTTGTGATTGAAGTTCAGCCAGCGGCAGCCACTGCCGCGACCACCGCGCCGCCCATCTCGCGCGTGCCGACCTTGCGCGTGCCGGCACTCCAGATATCGGCCGT
>JANOLY010000260.1:0-15458 GCA_031420055.1 Burkholderiales bacterium
GCCCGGGCTTGTTCGCGGTCGTTGCCACGCGGTGCGCGCGCCAGGTTGGCCGCGATGCCCGCAATCAGCGCGCGTGCCTTGGCCTCGCCGAAGGAGGCAAAGAACTGCCCGAACAGCGCCAGGTTGTAGTCGTGGCTGCCCGAGCGCAGGCAGATGCGGCCTTTCCACTTCGGGCTGGCAAGGTCTTCATAGCTGGACAGCTCGGACGGCTTGACGCGGGCCTTGGAATAGAAGATGACCCGCGCCCGGTAGGCATCGACAAAGTAGCGGTCGCCGCGGCCCATGAACTCGGGCGGGATGGCGGCCTTGATGCGGGCCGATGTGATGGGTACGAGCAGTCCGCGCTGGGCGGCGATGTCCAGCAGCTCGGCGTCCTTGGTGATGACCACGTCGGCTTCCGTGGGGCGCGACTCGAGCCGGTTCACCAGGCCCTGGTCCATGAACACACCCGTCACCTTGGCGCCGCTGCGGGCCTCGAAGGCTTCCAGCATGGGCCGCAAGTTGCCCTGGTCGGTGCGGTCGGAGATGACACGCAATTCGCGCTGCTGGGCCACCGCGCCCGTGCAGGCGCTGGCGACCACCAGCAGCAGGGCAAGGGCGCGTTGCCGGTTATGGCTCGCTGAAGTCATGTTAAGGCTCCAGAACTGGTGAGGTGTGAAGGCGGGGTTGCGATTGCTGGGGTCGGGTGACCGGAATTTCGCACGGCAGTGTTGCATGCGCCTGGGTGGCGTACACCACCCTGATTTGGGGGGGCCGAGCAGGTGCGTTGTGCATGCTATGGCTGCAGGGCGACCAGGCGGATCGCGTCCTCGGGACAAGCCTGCACACACAGGCCGCAGGCATGACAGTCGTCGGGGCGCACCACATAGGCCTGGCGGTGGCCGTGGCCCCAGGCCTTGAGCTTGCCGCGCAACGACAGCGCGGCTCGGTCGGCGGGTGCGAGCGAGCGAATCTCGAAGACGTGGAAGGGACAGACCAGGGCACAGCCGCCCTGGGCCTCACAGCGATTGCGGTCTATCAGTGGCACGACGCGGCCGGCCTGGCCCGTGCAGTCGCTGGCTGATTTGTTGTTCATGGCGACGGCTTCATTCATGTTCCCGACACCCATTTCTGCAAGCCCAAGGTGAGCAAAAAAGCCAGCACCGCCAGCACCGCCGCCAGCCCGTGTCCGGCGCCGGCGAGCACCACCGCGTCCAGCACCGACATGCCGGCAATCAGCGTCACCACGGCGCGCGGCACGTCGCCGCGCGCGCGGCGGCGCAGCAGCTTCAGCGCAAACACCAGCACGCCCACGTAAAGCAGCAGCGGCAGCGCGACCACCGTGGCCGTCGCCGCCAGCCACAGGCCGTACAACACCGGCAAGGCCAGAAAACCCAGCGGCCACAGGCTGCCCAAGCGGCCCAGGTGTTCCTGTTTGGCGATGTAGGTCAGACCGATCAAGTGGCACAGCAGCGCCAGCGCGGCCAGCACCACGGCCGCGGGCAGCGCCGTGGCCACGCTGAAGGCTGCGCTGACAACCACAAACACCCGGCACAGGCCCATGATGAGCGGGCTCAGCACATTGCCCTTGTGGTGCGCGTTGTAGAGCACGATCAGCGCCGCCAGGGCCGCGCCGGCGGCCAGGGCGCGCCAGGCCGGCAGGCCATCGGCCCCCCGGCTGGCCACGGCCACGCCGGCCAGGCCCGCAGCCAGCAGCCCGAAGCCGATGGCGAAGACCTGCTGCGCCGTCACCAGCCCTGAGGGAATAGGTCGCTCGGGGCGATGCGCGGCGTCGAACTCGCGGTCAAAGGCGTCGTTGAGAAACATGCCGCCCACGTAGAACAGCGACAGCGCCAGCATCAGCAGCGGCAGCCGCGCATCGGCCAGCACGCCACCGGCCAGCAGCGCACCCACCAGCACGTTGCTCCAGACCGTGGGCAGGTTGGAGATGCGCCCCAGCTGCAGCGCCGTGCCCAGCTTCATTTGCCAAGCCCCGCCTGCAGCTCCATTTGCACCCAGGCCAGTTCACGCGCCACGGCTTCGTCGACGCTGCCACTGCGAAAGGGCTCGGGCAGCACGTCCCAGGTGTAGGTTTCGACCTCCAGATGCGCCGACACCGGCTGCGCGCGGTGCAGCGCCAGCACCTCGCGGATGAAGGCCTGGGTCGACGAAAACGGCGCCAGCCTGTCCAGAAAGATGGGCACGTGAAAGTGCACCCGCCACTCGGTGTCGGTGGGCTGGTCGGGCAGGCAGGCCAGGGCCTCGGGCAGATCAGCAAAGCGCCGCAGGCCGCCCGGGCTGCGCTGTACCACCTGGTGCAGATAGACCGGGTCGTCGAAACGTCGCAATGCTTGCAACGCCGCCGCGTCCAGTGTGGGCAGACGCAGGCCGGCGCTGATCTGCAACTTCAGCACGCGAATGCCCGCGGTTTGCAACTGTTCAATGCAGCCCGAGGCGTCTTCGAATTCCACAGCGGCGTGGCACAGGTCCAGGCACAGGCCCAGGTGCTCGTGCAGTGCCTGCGTGGCCGCGGCGTCGTCCAGGCCGGTGAGCACCATCAGTCGACGTAAGGCTTGGGGCCCGTGCAAATCGCGCGTGAAGAACTCAGTGGCCTCGGCGATGGTCTCGAGAAAGCAGTGCGGCTCGGGTTCTAGCGCCAAGGTGATGAGCCGCCCGCTGCGCGCGCGCAAGGCCACCAGATGCGCCACGTGCAGCAGCAAATGCTCGACCATCAGGGCCACGTCGGCCGGCCCGCCCAGTGCGGGCTTGAAGGCGCCGGGCACGGTGCTGACGCTGCCTTCGATGGCCTGTTCGCCCGGCGCGGGCGCGGGCAGCAGTTGCGCCAGCAGGTCGGCCAGTTGGTTGGAGTAGCGCAGCCGCTCGGGGCTGCGCCAGTCGGGCAGGTAGACGTCTTCCTTGACCCGTGCGCCGTGGAAGGTGCCGTACGGGAACCCATTGATCGTGAAGACGTACATGCGCTCACGAGCCAGGAAGCCCTTGAACTCGGCCAGCGTCTCGGGCTCGGACAGTTCAGCGGCGGCGCGTGCCGACAGGCGCAGGCCGATGCCGAAGCGCCCGCCGGGCAGCACGCGGTCGCGCACCGCCACCACGTGGCGATCGAGGTTGGCGCGGACCTGGCCCCAAGACTCGCCGGGGTGGATGTTGCTGCAGTAGGTGAGATGGACGCCCGCGCCCAGGTTCACGCGCCGTACTCCTGGCGGCGCAGCCAGGTCAGGGCGCGCAGGATCTCGTGCGTGTCCATCTGGTGCACTTCTTCGCCGACACCGATGTCGCGCAGCAAGGTGATGGTCAGGTCCCCTCCCAGGTGCTCGCGGAATTCCTGCAAGCCGCGCAGCAGCTGCCACTGGCCCTTGTCGTCGCGCGACTCCAGTGCCGGGTGCCACAGGTGGAAGCCCAGGCGCTTGAGCAGCGCATGGATGCGCTCTTCGCCACCCGCAGCCAGCATGCCTACCTGCACCGAGTAGCGCGCGTCCAGCGCCAGGCCGATGGCGACTGCTTCGCCATGGCGCAGCTCGTGCGCGGTGAGCGCTTCGAGCTTGTGCGCCGACCAGTGCCCATAGTCCAGCGGGCGCGCGCTGCCGGTCTCGAAGGGGTCGCCGCCATGGGCGATCTGGCGCATGTGCAGCTCGGCGCAGCGCCTGATCATGCGGTTCATGGCCGCGCCCTCGCAGGCGCGCAGGGCGTCGGCGCTGGCCTCCAGCCAGTCGAAGAACAAGCGGTCGCGGATGAGCGCCACCTTCACCGCCTCGGCGATGCCCGCGATCTTGTCGCGCGGATGCAAGGTGCGCAGAAAGTCGAAGTCGTTGAGCACGGCAAAGGGCGGCGCAAAGCTGCCCAGCAGGTTCTTCACGCCAAAGGCATTGACACCGTTCTTCACGCCCACGCCCGAGTCGTTTTGCGCCAGCACGGTGGTGGGCACGCGGATGTGGCGGATGCCGCGGTGGGTGGATGAAGCGACGTAACCGACGAGATCAAGGAAAGCACCGCCGCCGATGCCGACCACGAAGGCATGGCGGTCGACACCGAGCTCCACCAGCCGGCGCTGCAGGCGCGTCAGCAGCGCGGGGTCGTTCTTGACATGTTCGCCACCGGGCACGACCTCGGGGTGCACCAGCAGTTCCATCGCGTCGGCATGCAGGCCGGCATAGCCGGCGATGTCGTGCGCGAGTGAAGGAAACGAGGCTGCGACGTTGGAGTCGATGAAGACGACGAAGCGATGTCGGCGCGCGGGCTCGATGCGCAACAGCGTGTCGCGGAACACCGGGTTGTCGCGTGCAAACAGGTGCTCGGTGAAGCACACCGGGTACTCGTAGCGCACCACGAAGGCCTGCAAGTAGACGGCGGTGCGTTCGTCCTGGTGATTGCCCAGGCGTTGCGGCAGGGGGGTGATCTTGGCGCTCATGAGTGCATCACTCCTGGTCAGGTTGCGCGGCGGAAACTACTTGGCTGCGACGACGTCAGGCACGGGCTCGGCCAGGGCCGACCCATCGACACGCGGTGTCTGACCGCGCAGCACCGAGTTGCCCTCGAACAGCGTTCGTTGGTCGACGACTTCGGGCGCCAGCCAGTCCGACTCGTTGAACTGCCCGCTCTGGCCGTACGCCAGCAAGGCGTTGCCGTAGCACGTGGCCGTGACGTCAGCGCGCGCAATGCCGCGCTCCAGCATCAGCCGGCCTGTCTTGGGCACGGCCAGGGGGTCGGACACACCCCAATCGGCGCTGGAATTGATGAATATGCGCTCCGAGCCGTACTGGCGCACGATCTCGACCATGCGCTCGTTGCCCATCTTGGTTTGTGGGTAGAGCGTGAAGCCGGCCCAGAAGCCGCGGTCCAGCACGTCGCGCACGGTCTCTTCGTTGTTGTGGTCGATGACCACTTTGCCCGGCGCCATGCCCATCTCGAGCGCCACTTCCATGCTGCGCGCGGTGCCGGCCTTCTTGTCGCGGTGCGGCGTGTGCACCATCACCACCATGTCAAATTCGCGTGCCAGTTGCAGCTGGGCGCGGTAGTAGCGGTCTTCGAGTGCGGTCTGGTCGTCGTAGCCGATCTCGCCCACCGCCACCACGCCTTCCTTGTTCAGGTAGCGCGGCAGGATGTCCATCACCGCCTCGGCCAGCGCCTGGTTGTTGGCTTCCTTGCTGTTCAGGACCATGGTGCAGTAGTGGCGGATGCCGAACTGCGAGGCACGGAATCGCTCCCAACCGACCAGGTTGGACAAATAGTCGATGAAGCTGCCGACGTTGGTGCGGGGCTGGCCCATCCAGAACGCGGGCTCGATGACGGCCACAACGCCGGCGGCCTTCATTTGCTCGTAGTCGTCGGTGGTGCGTGACGACATGTGGATGTGGGGGTCGATGAAGTGCATGGTCATTCTCCCGTCGGTGAATGGAAATCCTGAAGGTTTGCCCAGGTCACGCCGCTTGCGGCCACGGCCTCGTTCAAGGCGGCATGACGGGCCAGCAACTGCCTGGCACCGGCATCGGCGGCCAGGCGCAGCGCAAGAACGGCAGCGGCCTGTTCGGGCAGGCTGCCAGTATCCAGCACGCGGCCCAGGTCGGCGAGCAGCACGGCATCGGCAAAAGGGCCCACACAGCGCCAAAGCTCCGGACCCACCGTGCGCCGTGCCGCCCAGCGTTCGTGTGCGTAGTCGCCCAGCATGCGCGCCAGCGCGGGGTTGGCGCGCTGGTCCAGCCCCTGAATGGGATACAGGGCGCTGCCAACGAACAACGCCTTCAGCACCATCTGGTTCCAGGCTCCATCAGCCAACTGCTCGGCTGGATAGGGGCTGTTGTGCGCCACCGCCTGGTACACCACCACCATGTTTGAGCGCAGACCCTCGGCGGCCCGGGCGCGATGCCGTGGCGCGTCGGGGTACAGCGGCAGGCCGCCGTACAGGGCCACCAGCTCGTCGACATCGGCGGTGGCACACAGCTGGTCCAGGCGCGCTGCCAAGCGTTCGGCGTCGGCGCTGCTGGCCAGCAGCAGCCGCACGCGCGCGGCCTGGTCGACCGTCCAGCGCGACGGGTCCCAGCCCGGCCGGGCCTGCGCCGCCGCGGCCAGCGCTGCGGCATCGGGCGCCAGCAGCGCCTTGCCCAGGCGGCGCGAGACCAGGCTGACGCAGCGGTACAAGTCGCGGTCGCTGCCGCCACCGTGCAGGCTGGCCAAGGCATCGCCCCACCAGGCCGCGGCCGTGCTGTCCAGCCGCGGCGCGAGCATCTGTTCGAGCACGGCCGCTGCGGTCACGGGGGTGTCTGCGCGCTGCGCATCCGGGGACTCGACTTTCGGGCGCTCGTGCAGGCTCATGTTGGGGCTCCGAACACATGGTCCAGCAGCAATTGCTTGACCGCCGCGGCGGCCACCGGCCCGTCGCCCAGCAGCGCCGGCGCACTGGTGATGAACAGCGGGCCGTCTTCGCTGCGGTCGGTAGGCCGGCCGTGCGAGCCGCGCACGACGCTGGCGTCCAGGCCGATCACATCCATCAGCGTGCGAAATCCCAGCGCCTTGCGCGCCAGCCGCGCGGCCACGGCCAGCTTGGGAAACGCCAGCTTGCGGTCGAACAGCAACTCGGCCGGGTCGTAACCCGGCTTGCGGTGGATCTCGACCGTGCGCGCAAAGTCCGGTGCGCGCGCGTCTTCCAGGAAGTGGTAGTAGGTGAACCAGCTGTCGGCCTGGGCAACGGCCACAAGTTCGCCGGAACGCGCATGGTCCAGGCCGGCGGCGCGTTTGCCTTCGTCGTCCAGCACGGTTTCGACCCCGGGCAAGGCGGCCAGGCAGGCTTTGACTTCGGGCAGCAGCTCGGGCCGTGCGACATAGACGTGGGCCAGTTGGTGGTCAGCCACCGCAAAGGCGTCGCTGGCGCCGGCATCGAGCTGTTCGCGGCCGCGTTCCAGCCGCACCTTCAGCCAGCCGGCCTGGCGCAGCGCGCGGTTGATATGCACCGGGCGCGTGACTTCGGTGATGCCGTATTCGGACAAGGCCACCACGTGGGCACCCATTGCGCGGGCCTTGTCGATGAGCGGCCCGCACAGCGCGTCCACCGCGGCCACCTGCGCCGGGATGCCGGGGTGGTTGGGCCCGAAGCGCTGCAGGTCGTAGTCGAGGTGCGGCAGGTACACCAGCGTCAGCGTGGGCCGCTGTTTGTCGAGGATGTGCAGCGCACTGGCGGCGATCCACCGGCTGGACTCGATGTCCGCGCCCGGGCCCCAAAAGCGGAACAGCGGGAAGTCGCCCAGGGCGCCTTGCAGTTCATCGCGCAGCCCGGCCGGGTGGGTGTGGATGTCGGGCATCTTGCGCCCGTCGGCCAGGTACATGGGGCGCGGCGTGACGGCAAAGTCCACGTCGGCGTACATGTTGTACCACCAGAACAATTTGGCGCAGGTGAAGGCCGGGTCGCGCCGCTTGGCTGCCTGCCAGACCTTTTCACCGTGCACCAGGCGGTTGGACTGGCGCCACAGCCAGATCTCCGACAGATCACGAAAGTACCAGCCATTGGCCACGATGCCATGCTCGCGCGGCGACACGCCGGTGAGCATGGTGGACTGCACGGTGGTGGTCACCGCCGGCAACACCGTCGTCAACGGTCGTATCGCGCCGGCATGGGCCAGCGCTTGCAAGTGCTGTGCGTGAGCCAGCAGGCCGGGTGTGAGCCCGACCACATTTAGCACCAGGGTAGGCGTCATGTCGCCTGGAGTCTATCGGCCTGCCACCGCGTGCGGCAGACTGCGAATCGGGGGGTCTGCAGCCCCGCCGTTCAGCCCGCAGCAGCAGCCAACGCGGCGATCTCGTCGCGCCTGATGCACGCCGCGACATGCGGCTGGGTGCCTGCGCCGGCCGCGGCCACCGGCTCCAGCGCCGGCACGGCCTGCCGGCAGGCATCCACCGCGTAAGGACAGCGCCCGGCAAAGGCGCAGCCTGGCAGCGCCGCCATGGGGCTGGGCGCTTCGCCGGTCAGTGGCACGCTGGCCCGCCGCTGGCGCGGGTTGCCCGAGGGGATGGCCTGCATCAGTGCCCGCGTGTAGGGGTGGGCAGGGCTGTCGAAAATCTGCCGCACCGGGCCCATCTCGACGATGCGGCCCAGGTACATGATGGCCACCGTGTCGCTCACGTGCTCCACCACCGACAGGTCGTGGCTGATGAACACGTAGGCCAGCCCGCGCTCGCGTTGCAGCTGCACCATCAAGTTGAGCACCTGGCTTTGCACCGACACGTCGAGTGCCGACACCGGTTCATCAGCAATCACCAGCCGCGGGTTCAACGACAACGCGCGGGCCACGCCGATGCGCTGGCGCTGGCCGCCGGAAAACTCACTCGGGTAGCGCTGCAGCGCGTCGGCCCCCAGGCCCACGGTGGCCAGCAGTTCGCGCACGCGCTCGATCTGTTCGGCCTTGCTGCCCATGCCGTGCACCAGCATCGGTTCGCGCACGATCTCGCCTACGGTCAGGCGCGGGTTGAGCGACGAGTACGGGTCCTGGAACACCATCTGCATCTCGCGGCGCAGCTTGAACAGCGTGGCGCTGTCGGCCTGCGCCAGGTCGTGGCCGTCGAACAGCACCTGGCCGCTGGTGGGTTCTTCCAGGCGCATCAGCGTGCGGCCCAGGGTGCTTTTGCCGCAGCCCGATTCGCCCACCAGGCCGAGTGTCTGGCCGGCATGCACGGCAAGGCTCACACCCGCCACCGCACGCACCGTGCCCACGTTGCGGCTGAAGATGCCGCCGCGCACGGGGTAGTGCTTGTGCAGGTCCTCGACCTCCAACAACGGCGTCGTCATGGGCCTGCCCCTGCCAGCGGGAAGTGGCAGGCCACCGAGCCGGCGCCGTCGGCCGCCAACATCGGGTCGACCTCGTCACAGCGCCGCTGCGCGTCGGCCGGTAGCGACTTGCGGTGCGCGCAGCGCGCGGCAAAGCGGCAGCCCGGCGGCGGCTTCAGCAGCGAAGGCACGGTGCCTTCGATGGTCGGCAGCAGCGCCTTGTGCGCCGTGCCGCGGCGCGGAATGCTGCGCAGCAGGCCGTGGGTGTAGGGGTGGCGGGGCGCTTCGAACAGGTCCACCACCGGGCGGCGTTCGACCACGCGGCCGGCGTACATCACCACCACCTGGTCGCACATCTCGGCGATGACGCCCATGTCGTGGGTGATGAACAGCAGCGCGGTGCCGGTCTTGCGCTGCAGCTCGCGCATCAGGTGCAGGATTTGCGCTTGCACGGTCACGTCCAGCGCCGTGGTGGGTTCATCGGCGATCAGCAAGCGCGGTTCGCACAGCAGCGCCATGGCGATCATCACGCGCTGCTTCATGCCGCCCGACAGCTCGTGCGGGTACACCGCCAGCCGCGCCTCGGGGTCGGGCATGCCCACGGTGCGCAGCATGGCAATCGAGCGCTCGGCCGCTGCGGCGCGGCCCAGGCCGAAGCGCAGGGCCAGCACCTCGCCCATCTGGCGTTCCACCGTGAACACCGGGTTGAGCGAGGTCATGGGGTCCTGGAACACCATGGCAATCTCGCGCCCGCGCAGGCCAGCCAGTTCTTCGCGTGGCATGGCCAGGATGTCGCGGCCGTCAAAGCGGATCTGCCCGCCCAGCATCACCCCCGGCGGGCTGGGCACCAGGCGCAGGATGGACGCCGCCGTGACGCTCTTGCCGCAGCCCGATTCGCCCACCACGCCCACGGTCTGGCCGGCGTTGATGGAGAACGACACACCGTCCACCGCGCGCACGCGGCCGGCTTCGCCGTCGAAGCCTACCTGCAGGTTGTCGATGGCCAGCAGCGCACTCACGTGAGCCCCTCGCCCGCGGCGTACCGCGGTCGATCCCCCGAGGGGATGCGGGCCGGCTTGGGAGCGGCCCGGCGCTCGGCCCGGCTCATGGAGCCACCTTGGCGCGCACGCCCCAGGGGTCCTTGTCGATGTCCTTGTCCAGCGGCCAGGCCTTGTTCTTCTTCATGTCCTCGGCCAGCTGCGCGCGGCGCTGCGGGTCGATCCAGAACACCATCCAGTCCATCAGTTGTTCGGTGCGTTTGGGCAGCCAGGTGTCGGGCCAGCGGATGTAGTCCCAGTAAGCGACGCGCGTGAACGGCCCATTCCAGAACGGCAGGTAGAAAGCTTCGTCGCGTACGATTTGGTCGATGCGCTGCATGGCCTTCAGGCGCTGGCCTTCGTCCAGGTCTTCCTCGTAGATGGCGATCAGCGCGTCGACCTCGGGCGTGCCGTAGCCCCAGATGTTGTTGTTGTTCTTCTTCTGCTGGAACTCGGTGTGCAAGTACTGGCGCACGCCGGGGTAGAAGCCCGAGGTGCGGTTGGTCATGGTCATCTCGTACTTGCGTTCCAGCCCACGCTCAAACGCCGTGCCGGGCTCTAGCAGGCGCAGCTTCATGTCCACGCCGGCGCGGCGAAATTCCTGCTGTACGACAGTGAGGTGCCGCTCCAGGCCCTTGCTGCCGTAGATGACGCTGAAGCTGGCCTTCTCGCCCTTGGCGTTGACCAGCACGTCATCAGTGTCAGACCGCGTGAACAGCAGACCGTAGACCACGTTGCTCAGCCGCCCCCACCACGTTTGCGCGCGAATCTCGGCCGGCCGCTGGTAGCCGGCCAGGGCCAGGTGTTCGCGCGCCTTGGCCGGGTCGAATTGATACGGCCAGGGTGTGGGCAAGGCGAAGGGCGTGCCTTCGAAGAACGAGTTCTGGCGGAAGTGCTCGCCGAACATCAGGTTGTTGTTGACCCGCTCAAAGTTGAATAGGTACTGCATGGCGATGCGGAAATCGCGGTTCTTGAAGATGGGGGCCTGCAGGTTCATGTGCAGCCCGCTGATGCCCACCGGCCGGCTGGCAAACAGCCGCGCCCGCTTGACCCAGCCGTTGCGCACGGCGGGGAAGGTGTACTCCTCGTTCCATTCGCGCGCAGAACTGGCCTGCATCAGGTCCAGCTCGCCGCGGCGAAACCAGTCCAGCCGCCGTTCGCTAGGAATTTGACGCAGCTGAATGGCGTCGAAATTGAACAGGCCCTGGAAGCGTTTCTTGCCGTCGCCCCACCAGTTGGGCACGCGGCCAAAGGTGATGGACTGGCCGCGCACGGCCTCGGTGATGACGTAGGGCCCGGGCGCGATCTGGTACTGGTTGTTGGTGCGCTTGACCCAGTCGGCGTCCAGCACCGTGGCGTGCGACGGCGTGGGCCACAGGCCGGCATAGTCTTCGATCGGCCGCCAGCTGGAGCGTGTGCCCACGATGCGCAGCGTGTGCTCGTCGATGGCGTCCACCGACTCGTAGAAGCGCTTGGCGTAGCTGTTGTGGAACGGCGAGACGATGTGCTCAGACTGCATCATGCGCCAGGTGAAAACGAAGTCGCGTGCCGTGACGGGCTTGCCGTCGCTGAAGCGCGCGTCGCGGTCGAGCTTGAAATACAGCGTGCGCTGGTCCGCGGCAATCGCCCAGTGCGTGGCCATCCAGGGGATGAAGCGGTCGGTGCTGGGGTGGCGCACGACCAGCGGGAAGTCCATCGTGAACTGGCGGTTCCAGCTGGCGAAGGCGTCGTTGGAATTCGGGCCGACGAGGCGGAAGGTCAACGGGTACGAATCAATGGACGAATTCAGCGTGCCGCCACGCAGGGCCTTGGCCGAGCCGATCGGCGGGTCTTCGTCGTTGGTGACCCAGCGGATGTCGGCCGGCAGCGTGGCGCGCGCAGCCGGCGCGTTGGCAGGTGCGCTTGCAGCCGGTGATGGCAGGGCCGCCTGCGCGGGTGCAGCCAGCAGCAAGGCCGACGCGACGACGACGACCTGGCCCAGCAGGCGGCGCATCAAGCTACTCATAACGCGCAAACTGCTTGGGGTCGAAGGCTTCACGCACCGATTCACCGATGAACACCACCAGCACCAGCGTGATGGTCAGCGCGGTGAAGGGCGACAAGATCAGCCACAGCTTGTCGCGGTTCTGCGTCTGCAGCGCCTGGTCGATGAGTTCACCCCAACTGGGCGTGGGCGCGGGCAGGCCGTAGCCCAGAAAGTCCAGCCCGGTCAGCGCAAAGATGGCACCCACCACCGCAAAGGGCGTGAAGGTGACCAGCGGCGTCAGGCAGTTGGGCAGCAGGTGGCGGAAGACGATGCGCAGGTGCGACGCACCGTAGCTGCGCGCCGCCAGACAGTATTCGCGCGTCTTCTCGCGGTACATCTCGGTGCGCATGAAGAAGGTGATGCCGATCCACTGGAACAGCGCCAGGATGCCCAGCAGCATCCAGAACGTGGGCTGGAACAGAGCAGCCAGCACGATGACCACGTACAGCCCGGGGATCGCGATCAGCACCTCGATGACACGCTGGCTGATCATGTCAAAGCGCCCCGCCAGGTAGCCCTGAAGGCTGCCGATGATGGTGCCCACGATCTGCGCCGACAGGGTCAGGAACAGCGCGAAGAAGATCGAGATGCGAAAGCCGTACAGCAGCCTTGAAGCCACGTCGCGGCCCTGCGCGTCTGTGCCCAGGTAGTGGCGTTGCGCGGCGTTGGGCGCGTGTGGGGGCGGCGAGCCCAGGCCCTTGAGCGAGGCCATGGCACTGGTGCGTGCCAGCCCGGCCAGGGTGCCCGTGGGCGACTTGACCGGGTCGGCCAGCAGCGCGGTGATGCTGCCGCCCACGATGGCATCGGCCAGTTCAGGCAGCCCGTCACGGCGCGCCAGGCGTTCGGCGCGGTCGGTCTGGCCGGCATTCAGTGCGCGCTGGATCTCGGGCAGGATTTCGTTGCTGGAGAAGTCGTTCTGGTACGGGTTCCAGGGAATCAGCGGCATCACCACATGGTTGCCGCGGTTGGGGTACTTCGCGTCCACGGCGGTTTGCTTGGCAGCGTCGTTGCCCGCGGCTGCGCGGTCGCGGGCATGCATGAAACGCTCGACATTCCACTCGCGTTGCAAGCGCAAGTATTCGGTCTCGATCTCGTTGCCGTCCCAGCCCGCGGGGGCCTCCTGGCCGAAGGTCTTCATCTCCAGATACTGAAAGGTCGGCAGGTACAAGCTGCCGTTGTGCCACACCGCCAGCGCCCGGCTCTCGGCCAGCAGCGGCGCGATGACCGACAGCGCCATCGCCACCAGCAGGATGATGAACGACCACCAGCCGCGCTTGATGCGGCGAAAGCGCTGCAAGCGCCGCCGCGTCAGCGGGTCGAGCTGGAACCAGCGCTTGCCGCTATCGGCGACAGGGGCGACAGGCGCGACAGGCGCGACAGCCGCGCTACTCAAAGCGCACCCGCGGGTCCACCAGCGCGACAGTCAGGTCAGACACCAGGTTGCCCAGCATCAGCAGCACGCTGCTGATGACCAGAAAGCCCAGCACGACGGGGAAGTCGCGCGTCTGTATCGCTTCAAACGCCAGCAGCCCCACGCCCTGGATGCTGAAGACACGCTCGATGAGAAAACTGCCGGTGAGAAAGATGCCCAGCAGCCCGCCCACCGTCGTGGCCATGGGGATGAGCGAGTTGCGCAGCGCATGCACAAACACCGCGCGCTGCCAGCTCAGGCCCTTGGCCAGCGCGGTCTTCACATAGTCGGCGCTCATGTTTTCGAGCAGGCTGTTTTTCATGAGCATGGTGGTTACGGCGAACGATCCCGCCAGGTAGGCCACCAGCGGCAGCACCGAGTGCCAGACCACGTCCACCGCATACGCCACCGGCCCCAGGGCCGCCGCGCCGGCCGACTGAAAGCCCCCCAGCGGGAACAGCTCCCAGCGCACCGAGAACAAGTTGGACAGCACGGCACCCAGCGCAAAACCCGGCACGGCATAGCCCACGAAGATGAGCACCGAGGTGGCGGTGTCGATGGGCGTGCGGTGGCGTATGGCCTTCAAGATGCCCAGCGGGATGCAGATGCCGTAGGTGAATATCGCCGTGATGATGCCGTAGTAGATGGACACCGGCAGCCGTTCGGCAATGATCTTGGTGACCGGCTCGTTGTAGCGAAACGAGGTGCCCAGGTCCAGCCGCACGGTATCAAGCAGCCAGGTGGCATAGGCGATGTGCAGCGGCTTGTCGAAGCCGTAGTACTCGTTCAGTTTCTTCAGCTGCTCGTCGGGGATGTCCAGCTGCAGCCGCGCGTCGCCGCCGCTGCCACCCACGTCGCCACCGCCGTCGGCGCCCGACAAAGCCATGCGCATCTGGTCGATCTGCCCGCCGGGCACAAACTGGCACAGCAAGAAGGTGGCAAAGCTGATGCCGATGAAGGTCGGGATCATCAGCATCAGGCGGCGGAACACGTAGTCCCGCAGGGCTTGGCCGCGGGATTTCATGTCCTCAGCGCGACTCCGTGGTCGACGCCCGCATCACCGCACCGCACAAGTCGGCTTGAACGACCAAGTCTGCATGTCCTCATGCAAAACATTATGCGGTGCGCAAAGGCTTGACCGGGCACGGGGTAAAGAGAAGGGGTCAGGTCTTTAATGTTTAATGCACACATCTCTGCGTTCAGGCGACTGAATGTGCACTCGGCTCATTGGTCAAACACCGCGGTGTGCTGGGCTAAACATTAAAGACCTGACCCCGTTTTTTTCGCGGGGTAACGCGTGGGTGGCTCGGTGCCGTCAGGGTGGCGCCGGCTTCGGCCCCAGCGGCTCAGCCGGCGGCGCGGCCTTGAAGGCAGCGCGCCAACTGCGTACGCGGTGTGCGTTGCAGCTGGCACAGCCAGGCGTGGTCCACCGGGCGCCCTGCCAGCGCATCGGCGTGGCGCGCGGCGAGGTCGCCCTGCAGTTGCAGCAGGAGCTGCGCGGTGGTCAGCGCGTCGGCCAGGGCGCGGTGGGCGCGGCCGTGGGAAGGCAAGCGGTGCAGTGCGGCCAAGGTGCCCAGCCGGTGGTTGGGCGCATGCGGGTAGAGCCGCCGGCTCAGCAGCAGCGTGCAGGCGAAGTGGTGCGCGGGGTCGCTGTCGCAGTCGGCGTGTGCCGCCTCGGCAAGCCAGAAGCCGCGGTCGAAGGCCGCGTTGTGCGCCACCAACGGGCAGCCGCGTGTGAAGTGCATCAGTTCGCGCACCACCGCGCGCGACGGCGGTGCGGTCTGCAGCATGGCGTTGCTGATGCCGGTGAGCTGTTCGATGAAGGGCGGCACCCAGGCGCCGCTGTTCATCAGGCTCTGGAAGCGGCCGACCACCTGCCCACCCTGCACCAGCACAGCGGCCACCTCAGTGGCGCGGGCACCCCGCGCCGGCGACATGCCGGTGGTTTCAAAGTCGATGACGGCCACGGTTTCCAAGTGCGGCATTGTCGCGCTGGCGTTGTGCGCTGCTTGGCAGCACTTGCCGGCGCCAGCGGGTGGGCCGCAGCCGGCCTTTGTAGCGACACCCAGCGCAACGGCGTGGCGCTCACGCTCTCAGGCCGCAAAGCGCGGGTGAGGCACGCAGCCCGTCTTGGCGGCCCGCCTCACACTGGGGCAGTCAGCCCGGCAGCACCATCAGGTGCCGCGCCGTCCAGCGCAGGCCGTCGCCTGTGGCGGGCTGCAGCGGCATGGCCAGTGC
>JANOLY010000261.1:0-14082 GCA_031420055.1 Burkholderiales bacterium
CGACCATGCCGGCCTGGTAGTGGCCGGGGATCAGGCAGGCGAAGTCGAACTCGCCGGCGCGGTTGAAGGTCCAGATGATTTCGCCCGTCTGGCCCGGTGCGACGTGCGCCATATAGGGTTCGTCGTGTTCCATGGTCGGGAACCTGAGCATCAGCGCGGCATGCGCCTCGAGTTCCTTCTTCGTGCCGAGCACGAACTCGTGCAGCATCGCGCCGCCGTTCTTGACCACGATTTTGACGGTTTCGCCCCGCTTCACGGTCAGGCTGTCGGGTGTGAATCGCATCGTGTCGGACATCGTGAAGACGACC
Organism: Burkholderiales bacterium; assembly: GCA_031420055.1. Taxonomy (GTDB): domain Bacteria; phylum Pseudomonadota; class Gammaproteobacteria; order Burkholderiales; family Burkholderiaceae_C; genus Rubrivivax. Next base: position 309 of record JANOLY010000261.1, read on the forward strand.
GTGCGCCGGGCCTTCGCGGCTTCCGCGGCGATGCCCCAGTCCTTCTGCTCGCGCTTCACCGGCCCCGGCTTCTTGCCGTGGGACTCGCTGTGCGCCAGCGCCAGCCCCGATGTCGCGAGCAGGGTCGCCAGCGCGGTCGCCAACACGGTCGCCGGCAGCACGGTCTTGATGTGTTTCATGGTTTGCCTTTGAATTCGGTTTGAGAGCGCTCAGTGGCCGGCATGTCCGTTCGGCTTGCGCACACTGACTTCCGTGTCGGCGGCGGGCCGCGCCAGCGGCGGCATGGAGCCCGTGCCGCCGGCCTTGGCGCGTGCCGGCTCGGGCAGCGCGCCGGTCCACTCGTAGGCCACGGTGCCAGGCGGATGCGTGTACCAACCCGGGTCCTTGTAGTCGCCCGGCCGCTGGTCCTTGCGTACCTTGACGACACTGAACATGCCGCCCATGCCCACGGCGCCGAAGGGCCCGGTGCCGGTCATCATCGCCGCCGTGTTGTCGGGCAGCGGCATCGCCATCTCGGTCATGTCGTGCATGCCGCGCTCGCCCATCACCATGTAGTCGGGGATGAGCTGGGTGATCTGGCGCGCGATGCTGCGGTGGTCGACGCCGATCATGGTCGGCACGTTGTGGCCCATCGCGTTCATCGTGTGGTGGCTCTTGTGGCAGTGGAAGGCCCAGTCGCCTTCCTCATCGGCCAGGAAGTCGAGCTGCCGCATCTGACCCACCGCGATGTCGGTCGTCACCTCGTACTGGCGCGAGGACTTGGGCGTCGGCCCGCCATCGGTGCCGGTGACGAGGAACTCGTGCCCGTGCAGGTGGATCGGGTGGTTGGTCATCGTCAGGTTGCCGATGCGGATGCGCACCTTGTCGTTCTTGCGGACCACCAGCGGGTCGATGCCGGGGAAGATGCGGCTGTTCCAGCTCCAGAGGTTGAAGTTCAGCATCGTCATGATCTTGGGCGTGTAGGCGCCGGGTTCGATGTCGTAGGCATTGAGCAGGAACACGAAGTCGCGATCGACCCGCATGGATTTCGGATCTTTCGGATGGGTGATCCAGAAGCCCATCATCCCCATCGCCATCTGCACCATCTCGTCGGCATGCGGGTGGTACATGAAGGTGCCAGGACGGCGCGCGACAAACTCGTAAACGTAGGTCTTGCCCGGTGGAATGCCGGGCTGGTTCAACCCCGTCACTCCGTCCATGCCGTTGGGCAGTCGCTGGCCGTGCCAGTGGATGCTGGTCAGCTCGCCGAGCTTGTTGGTGACGAAGATGCGAACCCGGTCGCCTTCGACGACCTCGATCGTCGGCCCCGGGCTCTGGCCGTTGTAGCCCCACAGGTGGGCCTTGAAGCCGGCGGTCATCTCGCGCACCACGGGCTCGGCAACGAGATGGAACTCCTTGACGCCGTTGTTCATGCGCCAGGGGAGGGTCCAGCCGTTCAATGTCACCACGGGGTTGTAGGGCCGGCCGGTGTTGGGCACCAAGGGCGGCATGGTGTCGGGCTTGGTCTGCATGACCGGCTCGGGCAGGGCGGCCATCGCCACCTTGCTGACCGAGGCAGCAGCGGCGGCTGCGGTGATGGCGCCCATCGTCGCACTGGCGCCGAGCATCTTGCGCCGGGAAAGCATGTGCTTTTCAATCATCGTGACGTCCTTCATGTTCAATGTCCTGCGCCAGCTGCTTCGGCCGCCATCGCGGGGCCGGCTGCTGCAGCGAGGCTGGGTTTGCCGATCAGGGCCATGTCCAGGTCGGCCTGCGCGATCCAGAAGTCGCGCAGCGCCTGGATGGATCCGTTGACGCTGGCGATCTGGGTGCGCGCATCGGCCAGCAGTTCGAAGACGCCGATCAGCATGCCGTTGTAGCGAAGCACGTTCTCCTCGGCGATGCGCTGGTTCAGCGGCACCACTTCGTCGCGCTGGAAGCGCGCGATGTCGTAGGCCGAGCGGTAGCCGGTGTAGGCCTCGCGCACCTCGGAGCGTGCGTTGATGGCGGTCTCGGCAGCGCGGTGCACTGTCTGCATGTACACGGCTTCAGCCCGCGCGACGCGTGCGCCGCCCCAGTCGAACAGCGGCAACTCGAAGCCGATCTCCCAGCCACGCTGGGTGGGCGCCTCGTTCGAGCTGTTGCGCATCAGACCCAGTTCGAGCACGTTGATGAAGCGCGTGGTTTTCGTCAGGCCCAGGTTGCGGGCCGTCTGCTCGGCGGCCAGTTTGGCGCCTTGCACGTCCAGTCGCTGCGACAGGGCCACCCTTTCGATGTCCGGCAACTCCATCACGTTCTTGGGCAGGTCGGGCAGGCGCTCGGGCAGCGAGAACTGTGTTTGCGATCCCCACGCGCCCAGCAGCCGCGTCAGCCGCTCGCGCGTCGACCGTTGCGCTTGTTCGGCGCGGGCGAGGTTCAGCGACGCATCGGCGTAGAAAACCTGCTCGCGGGCCCGCTGCAGCTTGTTGAAGTTGCCCACCTGCTCCATGCGGCGCGCCAGTTCGGCGCTGGCGTCGGCGGCCTGCTTGACCTGCCGCATGTAGCGCACGGTCTGCTCGGCAGCCAGCGCGTTGTAGTAGGCCTTGCGGGTGTCGGCCGCGAGTGACAGCACGCTCATCGCGACCATGCCCTTGGTTTGCTCGAAGCGTCGTGCTTCCATCTGACCGATGAAAGGCATGGCGATCAGGCGGGCGATGTTGAAGTGCAGGCCACGCTCGATTTCTCGTTCGTCGCCACGGCTTGACCGCCCGAAGCTGAACCCCGGATTGGGCAAGCGCCCGGCCTGCACGACCTCGGATTCGGTGATGCCGAGTTCCTGGAAAGTGGCCTGTAGGCCGCGGTTGTTCAGCAAGGCCACCTGCACGGCATCGTCCACGGTCAGCGGCTTGGACAAGATCTCGCTGACACGCTTGGCGATGCTGTCGTGGTCGGCGTCCGAGCGGGCCCACTGCACGTCCTTGCCCAGTCGGTCCTTGGCGGTCTTCTCCACCGCTGCGAAGCCGCCATCGGGGCTGAACGAGGCGCACCCGCCGAGCACGGCAGCGCTGACCAGTATGGCCAGCAAGCGCAGTGAACGGTTTGCGGTTGGAGCTTGGATCGGAGTGGCGTGCACTGGCATGGCACCGCTGTTCATGGCGAGGGTCATCACGCTGGCCTTCATGGCATCTTGTGGCCGCCATGCCCGGCGGGCATGGGCTTGGCCAAGTCGTTGGGCTTTGCCGCAGGGGCGGCATCCACTGGCTTTGTGGCAGGGGCTGCATCCCCAGGCTTTGCGGCAGGCGCCGGGTCGGGCTGCTGTGCCTCACGGGCATAGACACGCCAGCCGCCGATGCGGGCCACGGTGTCGTTCGCGTCACGCCAGGCGACAGGCTTTTCGTCGCCCAGCCGTCGGTACTGGGAGAACGACGATTCGTAGCTCAGCGCGGGCACGCTGACCTTGGGATCAAGCGGATCGGGCCTGGCGGCCTTTAGTGCTGGTTGCGCCTGAGCAGTCAGCGTGCCAATCAAAGAGGCGGCGACCAGTGCAGATCGCACCGTGCATGGCATGCGCCTGCGCCTTTGCCCTGTAAGAGAAGGAATGGAATTGGAATGGACCATGATGTCCTCGCGTCAAAGTCTGGGTGCTCCGGCGCTGCATGCGCAGCAAAGGAGAGACAGGACCTGGCGAGGACGCGCGCGTCAGCGCACGCGGAGAACTCGCCAGCTAGGCGAGAACGATTCGAGGGGGGCGGTCGGGGCCGTCAGCGGCGAGCGTGTCGACGCTGGGCACCACGGTGGAGAACACCGTGGGGGTGAAAACGGGTGCCGGCACTTCCAGCACCGAATTCAGGATCGCGCCAACCGAGCAGCAGGAAGCGCAGGCGCTGCACTTGTGCTTGCTGGCATGGCTGACCTTGGCAGACGCAACCGAAGCCGCCGAGGCAGATGAGTCTTCGGCCGCGACAGCGGCAGCTTGGGGATGCTCGTGCTCTGACGCGACGGCACCGTCTTGATGAGCGTGGTCGGCCGGTGCAGCCGGTTGCATTTGGGCTGCTGCAACGCCGCCATGGTGATTGGGACCGCAGAACGCCATGGTCGCGGCTGCAGCACCCTGCGCAGGAACTGCAAGCACCAACAACCAAATCAACAGCGTTCGGATCAACAAACCCATTCCTTGACTTTACCGCAGCGCGTGCGCCCAGCGCTGACACGGGACTTGGACCACTTCGATGGACCACTTCCGCACAGTTGCCGCCAGAAAGGAAAGAGCCGTTGCGTGACAACGGCTTGGGTGAAACTTGGTGGAGACGAGGAGGATCGAACTCCTGACCTTCGCATTGCGAACGCGACGCTCTCCCAGCTGAGCTACGCCCCCACGAACCGCTGAAAGTCTATCACCGGGGCTGTGTGCGGCCGCTGCGCGGCGGCCGGTAACATGCGCCGCCCAAAGGCAGGAGCAAGCCATGCGCAACCGTCGTGACCCCCAGTGGCTGGAGGCCCAGTACAACAACCGGGCCCGTGTGCCCGACCACGCCCAGGTCCTGGCTCGCTGGGCGCAGGCTTCGGCGCTGGTGCGCGAACGCAGTGTGGTGCGCCGTGATGTGGCCTATGGCGACGGCCCGGGCGAGTTGCTGGACGTGTTCCCCACCGATGCGCCGAATGCCCCCGTGCTGGTGTTCATCCATGGTGGTTACTGGCGCGCGCTGGACAAGTCGGACCATTCTTTCGTGGCGCCTTCTTTCACCGCCGACGGTGCCCTGGTGGTGGTCGTCAACTACGCGCTGTGCCCGTCGGTGAGCGTCGAGCACATCGTGATGCAAATGGTGCGCGCGCTGGCCTGGGTGTGGCGCCATGCCGCAGTGCATGGTGGCGACCCCTCGCGCATCGCGCTGGTTGGCCATTCTGCTGGTGCGCATCTGGCCGCGATGCTGATGAGCTGCCGCTGGAAGGACGTGGCTGACGACCTGCCTGCCCAGCCGCTGTCTGGGGCCTTGGCCATATCCGGCCTGTACGACCTGGAGCCGCTGCGCCACGCGCCATTCATTCAATCGGACCTGCAACTCACGCCGGCCTCGGTGGGGCGGCTCAGCCCGGCGTTTTTTCCGCGGCCCAAGGGCGGCAAGCTGTATGCGGCCGTGGGGTCTGAAGAGAGCGACGAGTTCTTGCGTCAGAACCGGCTGATCCGCGATGTCTGGGGCCCCACCGCCGTGCCGGTGTGCGAAACCGTGCCGCACAGCAACCACTTCAACGTGCTCAACAGTCTGGTTGACCCTGCTGGGCGCTTGCACGACCTGGCGCTGCGCCTGCTGGGACTGCGGTAGGCTATGGACCGCATTGAAGCTTTGTATTGGCCGCACCCCAGGCACTTTGTTAGCGTTCGCGTCGGTCGCGCTCGCCAGGGGCGCCCCGAATTGACCGATGACCACCGTTTCACCACCAGGAGCATCACATGGGCTTGAAAGGATCGAAGACCGAGCAGAACCTGAAGGACGCCTTCGCGGGCGAATCGCAGGCCAACCGGCGCTATCTGTATTTCGCGAACAAGGCCGACATCGAGGGCCAGAACGACGTGGCCGCGCTGTTCCGCTCCACCGCCGAAGGTGAAACCGGGCATGCGCACGGCCACCTGGAGTTTCTGGAAGCCGTGGGCGACCCCGCCACCGGCCTGCCCATAGGCAGCAGCCGGCTGAACCTGGCCGCCGCCGTGGCCGGCGAAACGCACGAGTACACCGACATGTACCCGGGCATGGCCAAGACGGCGCGCGCCGAAGGGCATGACGAGATCGCCGATTGGTTCGAGACACTGGCCAAGGCCGAGCGCTCGCACGCCAACCGCTACCAGAAGGCGCTGGATGCGCTGGTGGACTGAACTGGCTTGACGCCGGTGGACAAGGGGCTTCGCGCCCCTTGTTCGTTTTCGAATTCCAAAAGGCACATCACCCCATGCGTGAAGGCAATCTGCAGGCGCCCACGCGCCATCCGCTCGATTGGAAGAACCCCGACTTTTACGACGAGGGCAAGACCCTGGCCGAGATGGAACGTGTGTTCGACATCTGCCACGGCTGCCGCCGCTGCGTGAGCCTGTGCCAGAGCTTCCCCACGCTGTTCGACCTGGTGGATGCCACGGCCGATGGCGAGGTACACGGGGTGAAGAAAGAGGCCTACTGGAACGTGGTTGACCAGTGCTACCTGTGCGACCTGTGCTACATGACCAAGTGCCCGTACACGCCGCCGCACCCATGGAGTCTGGACTTCCCGCACCTGATGCTGCGCGCCAAGGCCATCAAGTTCCAGAACGGCGAGGTCGGCGCGAAAGAAAAGCTCCTGGCCTCCACCGATACACATGGCCGCTTTGCCGGCATTCCCATCGTGGTGGATGTGGTCAACGCGGTGAACAGCACCAAGACCATGCGCGCACTGATGCAGAGCCAACTCGGCGTGCACCACGACGCCTGGATGCCGGGTTTTGCCGAGCAGCGCTTCCGTTGGGGCAAGGTGATGAACAACACGGCGCACCCGGCCGTGAATGGCCAGCGCACGCCGGGCCGGGTGGCCATCTACGCCACTTGCTACGTCAACTACAACGAGCCCGGCATCGGCAACGACCTCATCAAGCTGCTGGACCACAACCAGATCCCCTACGAGATCGTCGACAAAGAGCAGTGCTGCGGCATGCCCAAGCTCGAACTCGGTGACCTGCCCTCGGTGGCGCGCGCCAAAGAAGCCAACATGCCCGTGCTGGCCCGCTATGCGCGCGAGGGCTGGGCCATCGTCACGGCGGTGCCCAGCTGCACACTAATGTTCAAGCAAGAGCTGCCCTTGATGTTCCCGGACTGCGCCGACACGCAACTCGTCAAGAAGGCGATGTTCGACCCTTTCGAATACTTCATCGCGCGCCACAAGGACGGTCTGCTGAAGACCGATTTCAAGGCCGCGCTGGGCCGTGTCAGCTACCACATCCCCTGCCACGGCCGGGTGCAGAACATCGGCAAGAAGACTGAAGAGATGTTCAAGCTGATTGGGCAGACGGTGGCGGTGCAGCTCAACACGGTGGAGCGCTGCTCGGGCCACGCCGGCACCTACGGCGTGAAGACTGCCACCCACCCGGTGGCCATGAAGATAGGCAAGCCGGTGTTCAAGGCCATGGCGCGCGACGAGCCCGACTACATCAGCAGCGACTGCCCCATGGCCGGCCACCACATCGCGCAAGGCATGCAACAGGCCGGCACGCCGGCCAAGGCGCTGCAGCACCCGCTTTCACTGGTGCGCATCGCCTACGGATTGGAGTAAAGACCATGACAAGCACCACCGCCCCCATCACCCGCGCCAACCTGATGACGCTGGAGGCCTACGCCAAGATTCGCCAAAGCAGCAAGCCTGGCGCAATCGCCCACCGGCGGCTGCGCAGCGTGCACCTGGGCGAAAACCTGAACCTTCAATTCGAGGACGAGCACACCGTTCGAAGGCAGATTCAGGAGATGCTGCACATCGAGAAGATATTCGACGAAGACGGCATCCAGAGCGAGATCGACGCCTACGCCGCACTGGTGCCCGACGGCAACAACTGGAAGGCCACGATGCTGATCGAGTACCCCGACGCCAACGAGCGCAAGCGCGAACTGGCGCGGCTGATCGGTGTTGAGGACCGCATGTTCGTCGAGGTCGAAGGCCACCCACGCATCTATGCCATTGCCGACGAAGACCTGGACCGCGAGAACGACGAGAAGACCTCGGCCGTGCACTTTGTGCGCTTCGAGTTCAACGCCGCGCAGCGCCAGGCCGTGCGCGCCGGTGCCGGCGTGAAGCTGGGCTGCGACCACACCCACTACCCAGCGCATGCGCCCATCGCGGCCGAGACGCTGGCCAGTCTGGCCGGCGACCTGCGGTCCGATTGAAGCGCGCATGAAGCTCTCGCCGGTCGTCGCGGGCCTGTGGCGGCTGCCCGATTGGCAGATGGACACGCCCGGCCTGGTGCGTTGGATAGAGCAGGCCTTGGAACTGGGCATCACCAGTTTCGACCACGCCGACATCTACGGCGGCTACACGGTCGAGGGAATGTTCGGCGAGGCGTTGGCGGCGGCACCAGGCTTGCGCGCGCGCATGCAGATCGTCACCAAGTGCGGCATCAAGATCGCAGCGCCGGCGCGGCCCGCGCATGGCATCAACCACTACGACACCTCGCGCGCCCATGTGCTGGCGTCGGTGGAAAACTCGCTGCGCGCGCTGCACACCGACCGCATCGAGCTGCTGCTGATCCACCGGCCCGACCTGCTGATGGACCCCGACGAGCTGGCCGAGTCCCTGCGCTTGCTGCTGGCCGCGGGCAAGGTGCTGCACTTCGGTGTGTCGAACCACACGCCGGGCCAGGTGGCCATGCTGCGCAAGCGCATCCCCGTGGCCACCAACCAGATCGAGTTCTCGCCGCTGCAAATGCGCGCGCTGGCCGACGGCACGCTGGAGCAATGTGTGGACTTGGGGCTGCGCCCGATGATCTGGTCGCCGCTGGCCGGCGGGCGGCTCTTCAGTGGCGACGACAGCCAGACCGTGCGCGTGCGCGACGTGCTGCAAGAACTGGCCGGGCGCCACGGCACGACGCTGGCCACCGTGGCGTATGCATGGATCCTGCGCCACCCATCGCGGCCGCATCCCGTCACCGGGTCGGGCCGCGTCGTGGCCTTGCAGGAAGCCGTGGCGGCGCTGGATGTGCGGCTGAGCGCCGAAGACTGGTACCGGGTGTGGGTGGCCAGCATCGGCCACGGTGTGCCGTAGGCAGCGGCGGGCAGGTGGTGCTATCCCCGGGTTAGGCAATCGCAATCCTTGATGGTCTGTCGATAGCAAATAATCTATCTACACGACGGCACCGACAGCCGCGTTCTATTCCCTCAACGCCCCATCAAGGACACGCCCCATGAAAACCATCGGCGAACAACTCAGCCCCTTCAGCGTTGCCGGCGTCAAGCCCGGTTTCAACCAGCATGAAGAAAACGGCGTCTCGGCCTTCGAGACCATCACCGAGAAGAGCTTTCCCGGCAAGTGGAAGGTCATCTACTTCTGGCCCAAGGACTTCACCTTCGTCTGCCCGACCGAGATCGTGGCCTTCGACAAGCTGGCAGGTCAGTTTGCCGAGCGCGACGCCGTGCTCATGGGCGGCAGCACCGACAACGAATTCAGCAAGCTCGGCTGGCGCCGCGACCACAAGGACCTGAGCAAGCTGGGCCACTGGAGCTTTGGCGACAGCGCGGGCAGCCTGGTGGACATGCTGGGCGTGCGCGATGCGAAGGCCGGCGTGGCCCTGCGTGCCACCTTCATCGTCGACCCGGACAACGTCATCCAGCACGTCAGCGTGAACAACCTCAACGTGGGCCGCAACCCCGACGAAGTGCTGCGCATCCTAGACGGCCTGCAGACCGACGAGCTGTGCCCCTGCAACCGCGGCGTCGGCGGCGCCACGCTGTAATCAAGGAGCCGACGATGGACTTCCTCAACGCCCTCAAGGACCGCATGCCCGAGCATGCCAAAGACATCCGGCTGAACCTGGACGGGGTCATCGCCCGCAGCAGCCTGGCGCCTGAAGACGCGATTGCGGTGGCTTTGGCCAGCGCCTTCGCCGCCAAGAGCCCCGTGCTGATCGAGGCCTTCAAGGCCGCGGCCCAACCGGCCGAGGGCTTTGCGGCACTGACGGCAGCCACGCTGATGGGCATGAACAACGTCTGGTATCCGTTTGTCGAGATGGCCGGCGACGACGACCTCAAGACGGCGCGGCCCGAGCTGCGCATGAACGCCTATGCCAGCCACGGTGGCGTCAGCAAAGCCAAGTTCGAGGCCTATGCGCTGGCAGCAAGCATCGTCGGCAAGTGCCACTTCTGCGTGCAGAGCCACTACGCGCTGCTGAAGAAAGAAGGCTGGACGACGCAGCAGTTGCGTGACGTGGGCCGCATTGCAGCCGTGGTCAACGCCGCGGCACTGGTGATCGCCGCGGGCTGACTTCCTGCGCTTGATCTTCTCGGGCCCGTGGCACCACGCCGCGGGCCCGTTTTTGTTGCCGCGCCAGAATGTGCCCATGACCGACCGCGACTTTCCGCGTCTGCTGGCCGCCGAGGGCATCAGCAACTTTGGCTCCATGCTCAGCCGGCTGGCCATACCCTGGCTGGCGGTGCTGACGCTGCAGGCCACGCCCTCGCAACTGGCTGCATTGCTGGTGGCCGACGTGGCCGCCGCGGCGTTGGGTGCGCTGCTGCTGGGCAGCCTGGTGGACCGCAGCGGCAAGCGCGCTGCCATGCTGCTGTGCGACGCCTTGCGCGCGCTGGTGCTGAGTCTGCTGGCCTGGGGTGCATGGCGAGGTGGGTTGAACTTCACGCTGTTGCTGGCCGCGGCGGCCGCGGGCGGGCTGTTGACGGTGGGCTTTGAGCTGGCGCGCTCGGCATGGATAGCGCAGTCCACTGAAGTCGGCAACCTGCCCGGCCGCAATGCGCAGCTGTCGGTGGCTGGCAGCGTTTCAGAGGCTGCCGCGTTCGCCTTGGGCGGCTGGCTTTACCAGGGCTTGGGCGCGGCGCTGGCGCTGGCGGTGGATGCCTGCAGCTACATGGCCTCGGCCTTGTGTTTGCGCGGTGTGCGCGAGGTAGCGCCGCCCGCCCGCACCAGCAAGCCGTTCGCGTTGCCCGGTGCCTGGCGGCGGCTGCTGCAAGAAAGCGGTGATGGCTTGCGTGCCGTGGCGGCCCGGCCGGTGCTGCGCGCGCTGGCCGGCGTCGAGAGCTTGCTCGCCTTCAGCATGGCGTTGGCCGGCACCAGCGTGATGATCTTTGTTTCGCGCGACATCGGCCTGCCCACCGGCTGGTTGGGCATGATCTTCGCAACGGGCGCACTGGGCGCCATCGTCGGCGCCAGCCTGGCGCCGCGGCTGGGCCGGCGCTTCGGTGCCGGGCGAACGATGGCTGGCGGGCTGGTGCTGTACACGCTGGGTGCCGCTTGCGTGCCGTTGGTGGGCAGTGTGGGTGCCGTGGCGGTGGCGCTGCTCGTGCTGCAGCAAATTGTTGGCGACGCCGGCCATACGCTGCACGACGTGCAAGACCGCAGCTTGCGCCAGACAGCGGTGCCGGTCGAACTGCTGGCCCGCGCCGACGCCGGCATCCGCAGCGCCGGGCAGCTGGCCACACTGGCGGGCGCGCTGGTGGGCGGCCTCTTGGGTGACGCCCTGGGCGCGCGCAGCGTGCTGTGGCTGGCGGTGGCGGCGGGTGCCGCGGCGGCGTTGACGGTAGCGTGCACGCTGGCTCGGCCGGTGCCCGCCGCCACGGGAAATCCAGCGTGACCACGGGGCCACCGCGCCGCATCATCAGCCCATGCCCCGAATCGTTTTCACGCCGCAGCTGCGACGCTTCGTTGAAGCACCCGAGTTCACCAGCGACGCCGCGACGCTGCGAATCGCGCTTGACGAGGCCTTCGCCAGCCACCCGCGCCTGCGGGGCTACGTACTCGATGAGCAAGGCCACCTGCGCGTCAACGTGGTGGTCTTCATCGACGGCCGGCGCAGCACCGACCGCATCGCTCTGAGCGACACCCTGAAACCCGGCAGCACGGTACATGTGCTGCAAGCTTTGTCCGGAGGTTGAACATGTCTAGTCAACGTGCCTGGGTCGCCACCCGCAAGGGCTTGTTCGAACTGCGTCGCACGGCCAGCGCGGCCGGTGAGCGCTGGCGCATCGCCGGCGTGAGCTTTCTCGCCGAGCCTGTCACAACGCTGCTGCCCCCGGGTACTGACGGCCGCATGCTGGCCGCGCTGAACCTGGGTCACTTCGGCGTCAAGCTGCATGCCTCAGACGACGCCGGCGCGCACTGGCGCGAAGTGGCCACACCCGCTTACCCGCCGCAGCCTGCCGACGCACCGGGCTCGCCGTGGAAGCTGGTTCAGGTGTGGTCGCTGGAGCAAGACCGCGGCACGGTGTGGGCCGGCACGCTGCCCGGCGGGCTGTTTCGCTCGGCCGACTTCGGCACCAGCTGGCAGCTGGTTGAATCGCTGTGGCGCCACCCCAGCCGCAGTGACTGGATGGGCGGCGGCAACGAGGCACCGGGCATGCACTCGCTGTGCCCGCACCCCACGCACGCGGGCGAGCTGCTGGCCGGCGTGAGCTGTGGCGGTGCCTGGGTCACGCGCGACGACGGTGCGACCTGGCAGGTGCAGGCCAAGGGCATGAAGGCCGACTTCATGCCGCCCGAGCTGGCCGAGGACGAAAACTCGCAAGACCCGCACCGCATCGTGCGTTGCGCGGCCCGGCCCGAGGTGCTTTGGTGCCAGCATCACTGCGGCATCTGGCGCTCCACCGACAACGCCGCGTCGTGGCACGAGATCAAGGCGCCACTGTCCAGCTTCGGTTTTGCCGTGGCCGTGCACCCGGCAGACGCCGACACCGCCTGGTTCGTGCCCGCCGTGAAGGACGAGTGCCGCGTGCCCGTGGGCGCCGCGCTGGCCGTCAACCGCACGCGCGACGGCGGCCGCACGTTCGAGACGCTGCGCGCAGGTTTGCCGCAGGCCGACTGCTACGACCTGGTCTACCGCCATGGCCTGGACGTGGCCGACGACGGCCGATCACTGCTGATGGGCAGCACCACGGGCAACCTGTGGGCCAGCTTCGACGGTGGTGAGCAGTGGCAGACGGTGTCGTTGAACCTGCCGCCGATCAGTGCGGTGCGGTTTGGTTGAAGGCTGCTGCGCGGGGTTGATGCCGAGATTCTCCGCCACGTCATACGGCGCCGCGTGATAAGGTGATACCTATAGATACTTCAATCGAAGCCACCATGACTGCTGCTGCCATGCGCCCCGTGGCGATCAAGATCGACGACGACACGAGAGCACGCCTGAAGCGCTTGGCCGATGCGCGCCAGCGCACGGCTCACTGGCTGATGCGCGAGGCCATCACGCAATACCTCGAACGCGAAGAGAAGCTCGCGGCCTTTCGGCAAGACACACTCAAGGCCTGGGACGACTACCGCACCCAGGGCATGCACCTGACAGCCGCCGAGGCAGACGCGTGGCTGGCCGAACTCGAACAGGGCAAGGACACAGCGCTGCCCGAATGCCACATCTGATCTGGTCGCGCCATGCGCTGCTGGATGTGCAGCGCCTGTATCGCTTCTTGGCAGCCCAGAACGTCAACGCGGCCCAGCGCGCCGTGAAGGCACTGCGGCAAGGGGTGAAGGTTCTTGGGGCGCAACCCGGTATCGGCCGACCTGTTGATGAGATGCCCGACGATTTCCGCGACTGGCTGATCGACTTCGGCGACGGCGGCTATGTGGTCCGCTACCGCATCCACGGCGACGCCGTTACCTTACTGGCGGTGCGCCACCAGAAAGAAGTGGGGTTCTGACTGCGCCGGCGCGGCGCGCGCCACCTCGCGGGCCGGGTCGGCGAAGTCCATCTTCAGCACCGCCAACACCTTGTCGATGCGCGACAGCGGCAGCTTGCCGCTGGCAAACAGGCGCTTCACGCTCAATTCGGCCAGGCTCAGTTCAACGGCCAGTTGCGCGTAGGTGATGCCGGCGCGGCGCAACTCGGCCTTCAGGGCGGTGACGAGGTCGTGACGACGGCCTTCAGTGCGGGCTGGGTGCTGTCTGCCGCCGGTGTGGCCATCGCCTACATTCCCAACAAGATCGGCAAGGCCTTGCTCTACAACGAACGGGTGACACGATGAAAGCGCGCACGCTGCTGTGGGCTGCGGTGCTGCTGGCCACCATCGGCCCGGCGCACGCCCGCTGTTTGAATACAAGGCCGGCATCGCCGTGCTGCGGCCTGAGCTGCAAGCGCGCTTGCTGCCGCTGCTGCGCG
>JANOLY010000262.1:0-2740 GCA_031420055.1 Burkholderiales bacterium
CGCCACACCGACTGCATGCAACCCGGGGGCAGTGGCCCTTCGATTACCACCACGCCCTTCTGGTTCGGCGCGGTGATCTCGGCGCCCGTGCTCTCGTCGATGAGCTTGACGTCGTAGCCGTACACCGCCTTGCCGGGCGAGCCGAACTTGCTGGCTGCGGGTTCGATGCCGTTACACAGGCTCAGGATGGGCCAGCCGGTTTCGGTTTGCCAGTAGTTGTCGATGATGGGCTTGCCCAGGGCTTGCGAGATCCATTGGGCCGTCGGTTCGTCCAGTGGCTCGCCGGCCAGGAACAGGGCGCGCAGGGAAGACAAATCGTGCCGGTGAAGCGCCTCGGCGTCGTGCTTCTTCAGCACACGCACGGCCGTGGGCGCACTGAACATCACGCTGACCTTGTACTTCTCCACCAGGCTCCACCAGATCGCGGCGTCGGGCCGGATCGGCAGGCCTTCGTACAGGATGGTGGCCATGCCGGCGATCAGCGGCCCGTAGACGATGTAGCTGTGGCCCACGACCCAGCCGATGTCGCTGGTGCAGAAGTAGGTCTCGCCGGCCTGGCCGCAGAAGATGTGCTTCATGCTGGCCGCCAGGGCCACGGCGTAGCCCCCGGTGTCGCGCTGCACACCTTTGGGTTTGCCAGTCGTGCCACTCGTGTACAGCGTGTAGCTGGGCTCGTTGGATTCGAGCCAGGTGCACGGCACTGCGGTGTGCAGGTGCTGTTCGCGCCAGCCGGCATAGTCGTCGTCGCGGCCGGGCACGCGACTGAAGGGCGCCAGACCGCGGTCGACCATCAACACCCGCGCCGGCTTGTGTTTGGCGATCTGGATGGCCTCGTCCAGCAGCGGCTTGTAGGCCACGACCTTGCCGCCGCGACTGCCGGCGTCGGCGCTGACGATGAGCGTGGGCTGCGCATCGTCGATGCGTTGAGCCAGGCTGACGCTGGCGAAGCCGCCAAAGACCACGGAGTGCAGCGCCCCGATGCGCGTGCAGGCCAGCATGGCAAACACCGCCTCGGGGATCATGGGCATGTAGATCAACACCCGCTCGCCCCGCTTCACGCCCAGGCTCAGCAGCGTGGCGGCCATGCGCTGCACCTCGGCGTGCAGTTCGCGAAAGCTGTAGCAGCGTTCCTGGTGGGTCTCGGTGGAGACAAAGATCAGCGCGTTCTGCTCGCCCCGGTTGGCGACATGGCGGTCCACCGCGTTGTGGCACAGGTTGGTGGTGCCGCCGACGAACCACCTGGCAAACGGTGGATTGCTGTAGTCGCAGACCTGCTCGAAGGGCTGCTGCCAGTCTATGAGTTCGGCCTGTTCGGCCCAGAAGGCGTCGCGGTCGCGCAGCGAGCGCTCGTGAAAGGCCTCGTACGACGTCATGGCTGTCTCCTGTTGCAGTTGTCTGCAAATTGGGCGGCGAGGCTCTGACGCCGCCCTGACGCAGTCTTCATATCCTGACCACGATGCGCCCCCGCACCTTGCCCTGCATCAAGTCGTGTGCGCGCTCAACGGCTGCCTCGAGCGGCACTTCCTCGGCGATGGACTCCAGCCGCACCGGGTCGATATCGCGTGCCAACCGGGTCCAGGCCTGCTCGCGCAGCGGGCGGGGCGCCATCACGCTGTCGATGCCGGCCAGCGTCACGTTGCGCAGGATGAAGGGCATCACCGTGCCCGGCAGGTCGGCACCCTGCGCCAGGCCGCAGGCCGCCACCACACCGCCGTAACGGGTCTGCGCCAGGGCGTTGGCCAGGGTGTGGCTGCCCACGGCATCGACCACCGCCGTCCAGCGCTCCTTCTGCAGGGGCTTGCCGGACGCGCTCAGTTCGTTGCGGTCGATCACCGTCGCAGCACCCAGGTCCCGCAGGTAGTCGCCTTCCGCGAGCTTGCCACTGGCAGCCACGACGCGGTGGCCCAGCCCGGCCAGCAGCGCGATGGCCACGCTGCCCACGCCGCCGCTGGCACCCGTGACAAGCACCTCGCCGTCACCAGGCTTCACGCCGTGGCGTTCGAGCGCCAACACGCAGAGCATGGCGGTGTAGCCGGCCGTGCCGATGGCCATGGCCTGCTTGGCCGAAAAGGCCGCCGGCAACCGGACCAGCCATTCACCCTTGAGCCGGGCGCGCTCGGCCAGGCAGCCCCAGTGGGTCTCGCCCACGCCCCAGCCGTTGTGCACCACGAGGTCCCCGGCCTGCCAGTCGGGGTGGGTGCTGTGCAGCACCGTGCCCGCGCCGTCGATGCCCGGCACCATGGGCCACTGGCGCACAACAGGGGCGCGATTGGTCAGCGCCAATGCGTCCTTGTAGTTGAGGGTGGAAAATGCGGGTTGAATGAGCACGTCGGCCGAGGGCAGCCGCGATTCATCGATCGAACTCACGGCGGCGCGAAAGCCGGACCCGTCCTTCTCCAACAACAAGGCCTTGAACATGTGTCTCCTGCACGGTGATGAAAAGGGCTTGATCGTGCCGGCATGTGTCAGCGCGGGCAAGTCCTTGCGCGCATTGTCGGCCCTGCTTTGCGCGCGTTGACACGCGGCAGGTCGCTGCCTATCCTGCCCCGACCCATGAAACGGCACACCCTCCTGGCCTGCGGCCTGGCCATTTTGCTGGCGGGCCCGCTGCGCGCGGCACCCGAGCCCAGCCCCGGCGACTCCGTGCTTCAGCTGCTTCGCGACAAGGGTCTGGTGCCGACGGCGGCCGTGGTCGAGTCCAGTCCCCTCCTCAACCGGGCGCGCGACCTGGCCTCGGAGA
>JANOLY010000263.1:0-3865 GCA_031420055.1 Burkholderiales bacterium
CCCAGGCTGACGAGATGGCGGTGCGGCATGGCTTGCGAGATGGTGCGTTCTGACATCGGGCGCTCCCTTGACATGGGTGCTTGGGCGGGTCGGATCAGATCAGCGCATGGAGGCGTTGATCTTGGCCAGCATGCCGGCCCCGGGGCACAGCTTGTGGTGGTCCAGGCTGTTCAGCGGCTCGGCGCAGGTGTTCAGTGCGGTGTGCAGGTCGGTGGCCAGGGTGTCGATGTACAGCAGCCCTGTCACGACTTCGCCGCGTGCGGCGTGCTGCTGCATGTAGCTCATGGCGGCCCAGCGGTCGGTGGGGTCGTAGGTGGCGTGCAGCTTGCGCAGGTTCATCATGCTGCCGTCGTGCTGCGGCACCTGCAGGGTTTCACCGGGGCCGTAGCGGCCGGTGATTTCCTGCCCCGGGCTCATGAAGTCGATGCGGTTGACGGCCTCGTTGTGCTGGCGCACGTAGTCAAAGCTCTTGGTGCTGCCGCTGTGGTTGTTGAAGGTGACGCAGGGGCTGATGACGTCGATAAAGGCCGCGCCCCCATGGGCCATGGCGCCCTTGATCAGCGGCACGAGCTGTTCCTTGTCGCCCGAGAAACTGCGCGCCACGTAGGTGGCGCCCAGTTGCAGGGCAATGCCCACCAGGTCGATCGGGCTGTCGCTGTTGATGACGCCCTTCTTGCTCTTGGACCCGCGGTCGGCGGTGGCCGAGAACTGGCCCTTGGTGAGGCCGTAGACGCCGTTGTTTTCGACGATGTAGGCCATGCGCAGGCCGCGCCGCATGGCGTTGGCGAACTGGCCCAGGCCGATGGAGGCCGAGTCACCGTCGCCCGACACGCCCAGGTACAGCAGTTCGCGGTTGGCCAGGTTGGCGCCGGTCACGACCGAGGGCATGCGCCCGTGCACGGTGTTGAAGCCGTGGCTGGCACCCAGGAAGTAGTCGGGCGTCTTGCTGCTGCAGCCTATGCCCGAGAGCTTGGCCACGCGGTGCGGCTCGATGTCCAGTTCCCAGCAGGCCTGGATGATGGCCGCCGAGATGCTGTCGTGCCCACAGCCGGCGCACAGCGTGGAGATGCGGCCTTCGTAGTCGCGCCGCGTGTAGCCCACCTTGTTGGGCTGCAGGCTGGGGTGGTGCAGCCGGGGCTTGGTGATGAAGGTCATGCTGTGTTCTCCAAGGCCTGCTCCAGCGTTTGCTCCTGGGCAACCAAGGTCTTGCGGATGGCACCGGCGATGAAGCGTGCCGTGATGGGCGTGCCGTCGTAGTGCAGCACACGCACCAGGCGGGCCGGGTTGATGTTCAGCTCATTCACCAATAACAGGTGCATTTGCGCGTCGCGGTTTTGTTCCACCACAAACACCTGCTCGTGCGCGGCGATGAACTCGGCCACAGACGGCGGGAAGGGGAATGCGCACAGGCGCAGCGCGTCCAGGTGCACGCCCGCGGCCTCCAGCTCGTCCAGCGCCTCCTGCATAGCCGGGCTGGTGGAGCCGAAGAAGATCACTCCCAGCCTGGTGGGCTGCTGCGCCGGGCGCAGCACGGGCTGCGGCACCAGCGTGGCGGCGGTGGCGAACTTCTTCAGCAGCCTTTCCATGTTGTAGATGTAGTCGGGCCCGCGTTCCGAGTACTGCGCGTAGGGGTTGCGCGTGGTGCCGCGGGTGAAGAACGCGCCCTTGCTGGGGTGGGTGCCGGGAAGCGTGCGCCAGGGGATGCCGTCGCCGTCAACATCTTTGTAGCGGCCGAAATCCTTGCCGGCTTCCAGCTCAGCCGCGGTCATGACCTTGCCGCGGTCATAGGTTCGGCTGTCGTCCCATACGAAGGGTTTGCACAGGCGCTGGTTCATGCCGATGTCCAGGTCCGTCATCAGGAACACGGGGGTCTGCAAGCGGTCGGCCAGGTCCAGCGCCGCGGCGGCGTGTTCGAAGCACTCGTGCGGGTCTTCGGGAAACAGCAGCACATGCTTGGTGTCGCCATGCGATGCATAGGCGCAGGCGATGAGGTCGCTTTGCTGGGTGCGTGTGGGCATGCCGGTGGAGGGCCCACCGCGCTGCACGTTGATGATGGTGACGGGGATTTCGGCAAAGTAGGCCAGACCGATGAACTCCGTCATCAGCGACACGCCCGGGCCGGACGTGGCCGTGAAGGCGCGCGCGCCGTTCCAGCCTGCGCCCACCACCATGCCGATGGAGGCCAGTTCGTCCTCGGCCTGCACGATGGCGTAGCGGTGCTGGCCGGTGGCGGGGTCGACACGGTACTTGTCGCAGTACTTCTGGAAGGCCTCGGGCACCGACGACGATGGTGTGATCGGGTACCAGGCCGCGACGGTGGCGCCGCCGTACAGGCAGCCCAGGGCGGCGGCGCTGTTGCCGTCGGTGAAGATTTGCGCACCCACCTTGTCGGCGCGCTGCACGCGTATGCCCAGCGGCGCGCTCAGGTTGGCAGTGGCGTAGTCACGCCCCAGGCGCAGCGCCTGCAGGTTGGCGTCGAGCAGCCGTTCCTTGCCCTTGTACTGCTCTGCAAACAAGCGCTCGAAGACGCTGGCATCCATGTCCAGCAGCACCGACAGCACGCCCACGTAGATGATGTTCTTGAACAGCTGGCGCTGGCGCGGGTCTTCATAGGCGTTGTTGGCGATGTCGGTCAGCGGCACGGGAGTGACGCGCACGTCCTGGCGCAGGCTGCCGGCGGGCAGGGGCCGGGTGCTGTCGTAAAGCAGGTAGCCGCCGGGCTCGATCTCGGCCAGGTCCGCAGCCCACGTCTGCGGGTTCATGGCCACCATCATGTCCACGCCGCCGCGGCGCCCGGCGTAGCCTTTTTCGCACACCCTGGCTTCATACCAGGTGGGCAGGCCCTGGATGTTGCTGGGGAAGATGTTGCGCGGGCTCACCGGCACGCCCATGCGCAGCACCGCCTTGGCAAAGAGTTCGTTGGCCGAGGCCGAGCCCGAGCCGTTGACATTGGCGAACTTGATGACGAAGTCGTTGACCGCTTCGATCTCTTGAATGCCAGGTTTCATGCGGCCACCTTGTCGCGGCAGGCCGCTCCTGCTTGCACGGTGAGCAGCAGGAACTTCTGCATGTCCCAGGCGCCGGTGGGGCAGCGTTCAGCACACAAACCGCAATGCAGGCAAACGTCTTCGTCCTTGACCATCACGCGCCCGCTCTTGAGCGTGGTGGAGGTGTACAAGTCCTGGCTGAGGTTGGTGGCCGGGGCCATCAGCCGCGTGCGCAAATCGGCTTCTTCACCCGTCACGGTGAAGGTGATGCTGTCCATGGGGCAGATGTCGACGCAGGCGTCGCACTCGATGCATGTGCTCTGGTTGAACACCGTCTGCACGTCGCAGTTCAGGCAGCGCTGGGCCTCCTTGAACGCGGTGGCGGCGTCGAAGCCGAGCTCCACCTCCACCCGGATGCTCGCCAGCGCCATTTCCGCCTTGGCCCATGGCCATGAGGCGGCAGTGTCGATCGACCGCCTGCTGCACGGCGAGGATGTGATGCGTCGCCCGCCGCCGCACCTGAACCTGCTGTCGCAAAAAATGGGCCTGCACGAATGGAGTTACGACAACGCCATCAGCGACGACCTGCGCTATGTCGTTCCCTGGGAAAAGGCCGAGAAGGCGCTCAAAAGCATCAAGGTCGAGGTCGAGCTCGGCTTTGATCTGGCCACCGCCTTCAAGGAGGCGCAGCGCTGCCTGAACTGCGACGTGCAGACGGTGTTCAACGACAAGCTGTGCATCGAATGCGACGCCTGCGTCGACATCTGCCCGATGGACTGCATCAGCTTCGTTGGCAATGGCGACGAAGCGTCGTTGCGCCAGCGCTTGAGCGCCCCGGCCACCAACCTGACGCAGGATCTGTACGTCAGCGCCGAGCT
>JANOLY010000264.1:0-5270 GCA_031420055.1 Burkholderiales bacterium
GTAGCGGCGCAGCAAGTCACGGATTCGGGCGTCGTCGTCGACCACCACCACACGGTCCACGCGGACAACAGCAGGCTGGTTCATGGGCACCTCCGAATTTGTAACAGACGCATTGTGCGGGGCGGAATTTCGGCGTGGCCCGGCCCGTTGACCAACTGTTACAAGTCTTTCGCCGGTTTGCGCAAAGACTGGGCTGTCAACGCCCCGGGGTCGGCGCACGCTGTGTTCAAAGTGCCGTCATGCGTGTGGCATGCCGGTCCCATGTTCCAACCCAGGAAGCCCAATGAAAACCCTCTTGAATGTGCTTGTCGCCACCCTAGGCGCTGTGGCGTTGGCATCGCCGGCCACGGCACAAGGCGTCTCGCCGCCGCCGGTGAACGTGGTGTCGCTGTCGGCCAGCGCCACTGTTGAGCTGCCACGCGACTGGCTGACGGTGGTGTTTTCCACCACCCGTGAAGCCACCGATGCGGCCACCGTGCAGTCGCAACTGAAGCAGGCGCTGGACGCGGCGCTCACCGAAGCCCGCAAAGGCGCCCGGCCCGGCCAGCTCGAAGTGCAGACGGGTGCCTTTTCGATGTATCCCCGCTACGCGCAACCCAAGCCAGGCTCTGGCGGCAGCGCCACCATTGCCAGCTGGCAGGGCAGCACGGAGCTGGTGGTCGAGGGCCGCGACACCCAGGCCATTGCGCAGCTCACGTCGCGCATCACCACCTTGTCGATTTCACGCGTCGGCTTCTCGCTGTCGCGCGAGGCCCGCGAGCGGGTCGAGTCCGATGTCGCAGCGCAGGCCATCGCACGCTTTCGTGCACGTGCAGAAGCGGTGAGCAAGCAGTTCGGCATGGGTGGCCACGTCATCCGCGAGGTGACGGTGTCGGGCAGCGACCCCGGCCCGGGCCAAGTCCAACCCATGATGCGCGCTCAGGCCAGCCGTGCCATGGCTGACGAGGCGCTGCCGGTCGAGGCCGGCAAGGCGCAGGTCACCGCCACCGTGAGCGGCAGCGTTCAGATGACCAAGTAGCCAGGTCCGACGGCCAATGCTGCGCGGCTTTGGCAGCCTTACTGCGCCGCCCAACCGCCGTCCACGTTCCAGGCCACGCCGCGCACGTTCTGCGCGGCCGCTGAGCACAAGAACACCGCCAACTCCGCCAGTTCTTCTGGCGTGGTGAATTGCAGCGAAGGTTGCTTTTCGCCCAGCAGCCTAGCTTTGGCCACGTCGGGGCTCACGCCTTCGGCCAAAGCACGCGCGTCGACCTGTTTCTGCACCAGCGGCGTCAGCACCCAGCCCGGGCAAATGGCGTTCACGGTGACGCCCGTGGTGGCGCATTCCAGGGCCACCGCCTTGGTGAAGCCCACCAGCCCGTGCTTGGCCGCGACATAAGCACTCTTTTGCGCCGAGGCCACCAGGCCGTGCACCGAGGCCACGTTGATCACGCGGCCCCAGTTGCGCTGCTTCATGCCCGGCAGCGCGGCGCGCACGGCATGGAAGGCCGAGCTGAGGTTGATGGCGATGATGGCGTCCCAGCGCTCGGGGGGGAAGTCCTCGACCAGCGCCACGTGCTGGATGCCGGCGTTGTTGATCAAGATGTCGACGCCGCCAAATTCGCGCTCGCAACTGCGCACCATGTCTTCGATCTGCGCCGGCTGGCTCATGTCGGCGCCGTGGTACACCGCCCGGCCCGGGGCGCCGCGCAGTTCGGCCAGGGCGGCATCGACATCGCCAAAACCGTTGAGCATGACGTTGACGCCGCGCTGCGCCAGTGTCTTGGCCATGCCCAGCCCGATGCCGCTGGTGGAACCTGTGATGAGGGCGGTCTTTCCGGTCAGCATGGCGGCGGGCTCCTGGGGTGCGTTGATACGATGGGACGATTGTCCACCCCGTGCCCGCCTCACCCCTCTTTCATGTCCATGACCGAACCGCGCCTGAACCACGTGCAATGCCTGAACAGCCGCGGCCTGCACCGCATGGCCTACTGGGAATGGGGCGACCCGGCGCAGCGCCGTGTGCTGGTGTGTGTGCACGGCCTGACCCGCCAAGGCCGCGACTTCGACACGCTGGCGCGCGACTTGGCGGGCAGCTACCGCGTGGTTTGCCCCGATGTCGTCGGGCGGGGGCAGTCCGACTGGCTGACCGAGCCGTCCGGCTACCAGGTGCCGGCCTACGTGGCTGACATGGTCACGCTGCTGGCGCGCCTGAACGCCGAGCAGGTCGACTGGGTGGGTACCTCGATGGGCGGACTGATCGGCCTGGCGCTGGCCAGCCTGCCCGGTGCGCCGATTCGCCGGTTGGTGCTCAACGACATCGGGCCGGTCATCGAGCAACACTCCTTGCAACGCATTGGCGCCTTCCTTGGCCAGCCGGCGCACTGGCGAACGCTGGATGAGGCGGCCGATGCGGTGTGGGCCTTCTCCGTGGGCTTTGGGCCGCACACCCGTGAGCAATGGCTGGCACTGACGCGACCACAGCTGATGCCCGACGGCGCGGGCTTCAAGCTGCGCTACGACCCGGGCATTGCCGTGCCCTTCAAGGCCGCCACGCCGGCCATGGCGGCGGTCAGTGAGGCGCTGCTGTGGCAGGCCTACGACCGCTTGCAGTGTCCAACGCTGCTGCTGCGCGGTGCTGAATCTGATTTGCTGTCACCGGCCACGGCACATGCCATGACGCAACGCGGCCCGCGCGCGCGGCTGGTGGAATTTGCCGGCGTGGGCCACGCACCCACGCTGGTGCAACCAGACCAGCGCGCGGTGGTGCGCGAGTTTTTGCTCGCGCCATGAACCCACAGCGCCAGGCGCCGCCCGGCAGCCAGCCCGTCAGCGCTGGTGCAGCGGCGGTCATCGTGCTGCTGGCCGGCCATGGCGAGGCTTCTGCCAACGCCAGTGACGAGCTGGCCCGCGCACGCGGCTTTGCCGAGCCACTGCTGGCCGGCCAGCTGCTGGACACTGGCGAAGAAGCCTTGGCCCATGCCGACGGCGTGGCCGACATCTTGCGTGACGTGGGCGCAGCACCCGCCCTGCGCGCCGCGGCCTACCTGGTCTACGCGGGCGACTACCTGCAGCGCCCCGAAGAGGTGGTGAAGAAAGCCTTTGGCGAGTCCTACGCCAGCCTGGTCATGCTCACGCGCAAGCTGGTGCAAATCCAGCGCGCCGCACGGGCGGCACAGGTGGGCGAATCACAGCGCGCGCTGCAGACCGAGCGGGTACGCAAGATGCTGCTGGCGTTTTCGCGCGACCTGCGCGTGGTGCTGCTGCGGCTGGCCTCGCGCCTGCAAACGCTGCGCTTTCACGCGCTCTCGCGCCAGCCCTGTCCGCCAGAACTTGCCACCGAGTCGTTGCAAGTCTTCGCGCCGCTGGCCAACCGGCTGGGCATCTGGCAGATCAAGTGGGAGCTGGAGGACTTGACCTTCCGCTTCCTGCACCCGGCCGAGTACCAACGCATGGCGCGACTGGTCGATGAGACACGCGCCGTGCGCGAGCAAGGCGTGCAGCTCGTGCGCCAGCAATTGGCCGCGCTGCTTGCCGATGCCGGCATTAGCGCCGACGTGCAGGGCCGGCCCAAGCACCTGCACAGCATCTGGAAAAAGATGCAAGGCAAGGGCGTGGGCTTCGATCGCGTCTTCGATACCCGGGCACTGCGCGTGCTGGTGGCCGACGAGCCGGCTTGCTATGCCGCGCTGGCCTGCGTGCACCAGTCCTGGCCGCCGGTGGCCGGTGAGCTGGCCGACTACATCGCGCGGCCCAAGGCCAATGGCTACAGAGCCTGCACACGGTTGTGCTGGGCGCCGACGGCCGGCCGCTGGAAGTGCAGCTACGCACGCCCGCCATGCACGAACATGCCGAGCACGGTGTGGCCGCGCACTGGATGTACAAGGAGGCCGGCGCGCGCGGCTACGGCGGTGTCAGCGCCAGCGGTGACTTCGAGGACCGCATCGCCGAAGCGCGCAAGGCCGTGCTGCGCGAACTGCTGGCCTGGGAACGCGACTTCTCGCGCGACGGCGCCGCCGACGAGCCATCGCGCACCGCCGCCGGCACCGCGGCCACGGCCTTCGACGACCGCATTTACGTCTTCACGCCCCAGGCCACCATCATCGACCTGCCCGCTGGTGGCACGCCCGTGGACTTTGCCTACGCACTGCACACCGACCTGGGCCACCGCTGCCGCGGCGCGCGTGTAGATGGCGCCATGGTGCCGCTGAACACCGCGCTGCAATCCGGGCAGACGGTGGAGATCGTCGCGGCCAAAGAGGGCGGCCCCTCGCTGGACTGGTTGAACACCGAACTCGCCTACATCGGCAGCCCGCGCTCACGCGCCAAGGTGCGCGCCTGGTTCAACGCCCAGGCCATGGGGCAGACCATTGCCCGCGGGCGCGAGGCGGTCGAGCGGCTGCTGCAACGCGAAGGGCGCACCGCGCTCAAGCTCGACTCGCTGGCCGAACAGCTGGGATTCAAAGGCGCCGACGCCTTGTTCGAGGTGGTGGGCAAGGACGAGTATTCGCTGCGCCACATCGAACTGCTGTTGCGACCCCCCGAGCCCGCGCCGACTGAGGAGCGCATCGCCCTGCGTGCACCGCGCAGCCAAGCCGGCGGCGGCCGTGGCGGCGTGCTGGTGGTGGGCGTGGATTCGCTGCTGACCACGCTGGCACGCTGCTGCCGCCCGGCGCCGCCGGACGTGATCGGCGGCTTCGTCACGCGCGGCCGTGGCGTGGCCATTCACCGGCGCGACTGCAGCAACTTCCGCCACATGGCCAGCGACAGCCCGGGCCGCGTGATCGACGTCGACTGGGGCCGGCCTGAGCGTGGCGCAGGTGAACGCAGCGCCGTGTATCCGCTGGACGTGCTCATCGAAGCCAGCGACCGCCAGGGCCTGCTACGCGACATCTCTGAAGTCTTCTCCAAGGCCCGCATCAACGTCACGGGTGTGCGCACGCAAAGCGCCAAGGACACTCAGCGCGGCGGCAGCACAGCCTGGATGACCTTCACCGTGGAGGCCACCGACACGGTCCACCTGGCCCAGGTACTGGCCCAGGTGGTCGGTGTGGCGGGCGTTCGTCACGCCCGGCGCAAGTGAGGCGCTGGTACCCGTCCTATATACTCGGCGGCTGACCCAGGCGCGTAGCTCAGCTGGTTAGAGCACCACCTTGACATGGTGGGGGTCGATGGTTCGAGTCCATTCGCGCCTACCAAATTCGGTAGGAGAAACAAGCACTTAGCGGACACGCTCGGTGCTTTTTTCTTGGCGGTACGGAACATTCACGGGCAGCGCGCCATCACCGGCG
>JANOLY010000265.1:0-1642 GCA_031420055.1 Burkholderiales bacterium
AACAAGCCACCCGGTATGTTAACGCACTGGTCGGCCAAGCCGACAAGCACGGTCCCCACGACCCTAGCGGCTAGGCCACGCATCGTCCTTCCGCCCTCTCAAAATTCCGGCGACACCAAATTCCGGGCAATTCCGGGGACATGGCGTAATTGATGTAGCCACCCTCCTGCTTGATACGAAGTCACCCTTGCGGGGCTTCAAAGTAGGAGAGTGACCGATGACGATTTATGCAGGATTGGACGTATCTGACAAGACCACGCACATCTGTGTGGTGACAAGCGAAGGCGCGGTGGTGCGCCGGGATGTGGTGGCGAGCGATCCCGAGGTGTTGGCGAAGTGGCTGAAGCGGCACTGCGGGGGCCTGGTGCGGGTGGTGCTGGAGACCGGGCCGCTGTCGGCGTTTCTCTATCACGGGCTGGAGGAACGCGGTGTGCCGGTGATCTGCATCTGCGCGCGCCACGCCAAGGGGGTGCTGTCCACGCGGGTGAACAAGTCCGATCCGCACGATGCCGAGGGGCTGGCGCAACTGGCGCGCACCGGCTGGTTCAAGGCGGTGCGGATCAAGGGCGAGGCGACGCATATCGTACGGGCGCAGCTCAAGATCCGCGAACAGCTGGTCGGCGCGCACCGGGCGATGGCCAACCAGCTGCGCGGCCTGCTCAAGCTGTTCGGCCTGCGCATGGGGGTGGTGACGACACCGAACAAGCGCCGCGAGCGGCTGGCCGCGCTGTTCACGCAAAAGCCCGAACTCAGGGGTGTGATGCAGCCGCTGGTCGAAAGCCTCGAGGCGCTTGAAGCGCAGATCACCAGATCGACGAAGTTGCTTGCCGCCGCCGCCGCGGCAGACCCGGTTGCCGCACGGCTGATGAGCGTGCCCGGCGTCGGCCCGATCACCGCGCTGATCTTCAAGAGCAGCATCGAGGACCCGGCGCGCTTCGCGCGCGGAGAGGATGCTGGCGCATTCGCCGGGCTGGTGCCCAGACGGAGCCAGTCGGGCACACGCGACTATAAAGGCCGCATCTCCAAAGCAGGCGATCCGATGCTGCGCCATGCGCTCTACGAAGCGGCCAACTCGCTGCTGGTCAGGGTCAAGCGGCCCTGCGCCTTGCAGACCTGGGCCAAGACCCTCGCCGAGACCAAAGGCCCCAAGCGCGCCCGCGTCGCGCTCGCCCGCAAGCTGGCCATCCTGCTCCACCGCCTTTGGCAATCGGAAACCGAGTTCCGCTGGGCCTGACCCCCGGCTGGCACGACGACCGAAGGCCAAACCCGGACGATCCCGCTTATGCTGTCGCGGCAGCCATCGCAAACGGTTGACCGCGTCGGGGACATCAGGGACGTCCACCACTTCTCGCCTGACCGCGATCATGCGGCATGGACACCAACGCTACCCAAGCCAGTCCATGACCACGAAGACAACCATAGACCAAGGTCATGCAGGCCAGAGTGAAAATCAATTAGACAACAGTATACCTATTTGACCACTGCCTTGCGGTTCGCTGGCCGTGGCGGTCATGGCCCGCCTTGCCCGAGGCGTCATTTGGGGCGTGGGAGCAGAGTGAGAGGTGCTTGTTGAGGCGATCGAAGCGCGCCTGCGCACCGGACGCGCGCTTGGCTCGGCAGAGTGGGTGGCGCAGCAGGAAGC
>JANOLY010000266.1:0-4307 GCA_031420055.1 Burkholderiales bacterium
CTGGACCCGGGCACGTTCTTCGGCGGTCATCCTCGGCAAACGGCCGGCGACTTCGAGCCATTTCTGCTTGCGGTCGACCGGAATCGAGCTCCAGTCAGGCTGCAGTGGAGCCAGCGCCTGCTGCTGCGCCGTGCTGAGCGAAGCCCAGGTGGGGCCGCGTTCGGGGGTGCTGGCCACGGCGGTCAGCGCCGCAGTCAGCACTGCCGCGGCCAGCCAGCGCAGGGCGCGATGGCGTTGCTGCGTCTTCATCACGGGGGCGGCGTGCGCAAAAACTCGATGAAGCCCGGGTCCTGGTAGGCCGTTGGGGGCAGATCGTCGGCCAGTAGCACGACATCAACGTCGGCAACCGCCAGCACCTGTTCACGCGTGGACCAGTGGTCGATCAGGAACATGCCGGCCACCAGCATCAACAGCGGAAACAGGGACAGGGTGCGGTGCCAGCCCGGCAGCGGCCCCCCCAGCACCAGCGTGCCGGCGGAATTCAGCCAGGCCGCGTTGGCGCTTGCCTTCTGCGGCGCCAGGCGCATCTCGCGCGCCTTGGCCAAGGCCTGTTCGCGGCCAAAACGCAGGCGTTCTGTGATGTCGTGGGGCAGCGCGCGCGCGCCTTCCGAGAGGATGGCGGCCAGCTGACCGCCCAACCGCGCCTGCAGCTGCATCGCGTGCTCGTCGCGGCTGCTGATCCCGTGGTTGTAGGTGTTCATGGCTTGATTCCCTTTGCTGCCAAAGACTTTGCCAGCGCGTGAACGGCCCTGGAGCAATGTGTCTTGACACTGCCTTCAGAGCAGCCCATTAGCACTGCGGTCTCCGATACGTCGAACTCCTCCCAGTAACGCAGCAGGAAGGCCTCCCGTTGACGCCCGGGCAGTTCGGCGACTTCCTTGTCGATCAAATGCAGGATCTGGGCCCGAGAAACCGTGTCGGCCGCACTCTCGCTGCCCAGTTGACCGTCCAGGGTGTGCAGAGTTTCCAGCAGGTCGAAATCGCCATCATCGTCGGCCTTGTCGAACTCTGACAGGTTCTGCACCACAGAGTTGCGTACCTTTTCGCGCCGGAACCAGTCCATCGTGGCGTTGGACAGGATGCGCTGAAAGATCAGCGGCAACTCGGCGGCCGGCCGGTCGGCGTACTTCTCGGCCAGCTTGATCATTGCGTCCTGGACGATGTCCAGTGCCGAATCGTCGCTCCGGACTGCGTACACGGCGCGCTTGAAGGCGCGCTTTTCGACACTCTTGAGGAAGTCGGAGAGTTCTTTTTCGGTGGCCAACGCGTCTGTAGGCGGCATGCAGGCCCGGTTCGGGCAGGGAAATTATGTCACCGCCCCGCGGTGGTGCCCGGTGCACCGAAGGGGCCAGGGCGACGGTGCCATAATGCTGCGCAGCACAACGAGCTACGGGCTCTCACGCCGAACGTCCGATCGGGATGGCGCCGGTGAGGTCACACAGGTTCCGAAGCCGCCTCACGAGGGCGCGACCGAGGAGCACCGATGGTTTTTCGTCAGAGAAATTCACAAAGGTTACATATGGAAATCACCGCCGCGGAAGTCAAGCGTGCCGCATCAGCGCAGCCCGTCTCTCCCTCAACTTCTTCCCCCGCAGCACCCGCTCCCGAGATCAACGGCTCGGAGATCCTTGTTCGCTGCCTGCAGGCCGAAGGGGTCAAGTTCCTCTGGGGCTACCCCGGCGGGGCGGTGCTGTACATCTACGACGCCCTGTACAAGCAGGACACCATCGAGCATGTGCTCGTGCGCCATGAGCAGGCCGCCGTGCATGCCGCCGACGGCTACGCCCGCGCCACCGGCGACGTGGGCGTAGCGCTGGTGACCTCGGGCCCAGGGGTGACGAATGCCGTGACCGGCATTGCCACGGCGTACATGGACTCCATTCCCATGGTCATCATCACCGGGCAGGTGCCGACACCGGCCATCGGCCTGGATGCCTTCCAGGAATGCGACACCGTGGGCATCACCCGCCCCATCGTCAAGCACAACTTTCTGGTCAAGGATGTGCGCGACCTGGCGTTGACGATGAAGAAGGCCTTCCACATCGCCCGCACCGGCCGCCCCGGCCCGGTGGTGGTGGACGTGCCCAAGGACGTGTCGC
Organism: Burkholderiales bacterium; assembly: GCA_031420055.1. Lineage (GTDB taxonomy): Bacteria > Pseudomonadota > Gammaproteobacteria > Burkholderiales > Burkholderiaceae_C > Rubrivivax. Next base: position 2,100 of record JANOLY010000266.1, read on the forward strand.
TGAAGATGGCGCCCTTTGTCTACCCGGACAAGGTGGAGATGCGCTCCTACAACCCGCTCAAGAAGGGCCACGGCGGCCAGCGCCGCAAGGCCGTGCAACTGCTGTTGTCGGCCAAGCGCCCGTACATCTACACCGGCGGCGGCGTGATCCTGGGCAATGCCTCGCAAGAGCTGCGCATGCTGGCCGACATGCTGGGCTTCCCCTGTACCAACACGCTGATGGGCCTGGGCGCCATTCCGTCTAGCGACCCCAAGTTTCTGGGCATGCTGGGCATGCACGGCACCTATGAAGCCAACATGACGATGCAGAACTGCGACGTATTGCTGGCCGTGGGCGCGCGCTTCGACGACCGCGTCATCGGCAACCCCAAGCACTTCGCGTCGGTCGAACGCAAGATCATCCACGTCGACATCGACCCTTCCAGCATCAGTAAGCGCGTGAAGGTAGACATCCCCATAGTCGGCGATGTGAAGGAGGTGCTGCTGGAGCTGATTTCGCAGATACGCGAGGCCAGCGCCAAGCCCGACCCCACCGCATTGGCGGCCTGGTGGAGCCAGGTGAACGACTGGCGCAAGCGCGACTGCCTGGCCTACAAGGACAGCAGCGAGGTCATCAAGCCGCAGATGGTGGTCGAAAAGCTGTGGCAGCTCACGCGCGACCGCGACACCTACATCACGTCCGATGTCGGCCAGCACCAAATGTGGGCAGCGCAGTACTACCGCTTCGACGAGCCGCGCCGCTGGATCAATTCTGGCGGCCTGGGCACCATGGGCGTGGGGCTGCCCTACGCCATGGGCATCAAGCTGGCCAAGCCGGATTCCGACGTCTTTTGCGTCACCGGCGAAGGCTCGATCCAGATGTGCATCCAGGAGCTGTCCACCTGCCTGCAGTACAAGACCGCGGTGACGATCGTGTCCTTGAACAACCGCTACCTGGGCATGGTGCGGCAGTGGCAGCAGCTGGACTACGGCGGCCGCTACTCGCACAGCTACATGGACGCGCTGCCCGACTTCGTCAAGCTCGCCGAAGCCTATGGCCACGTGGGCATCCTGGTGGAGAAGCCGTCCGATGTCGAGCCGGCCTTGCGCGAGGCCATTCGCCTGAAAGACCGCACGGTGTTTCTCGACGTGCGTACCGACCCCACCGAGAACGTCTGGCCCATGGTCAAGGCCGGCAAGGGCATCTCCGAGATGCTGCTGGGCTCTGAGGACTTGTAGCCGCGTGATGGCGACGGCCGGCAGCAGGCGTTACCGCGCCGCGAGCAGGGCCTGCGCCGGATGCGGTCACGACCCCTGGGGCATTCCGATTCACATCGAACAGCGTGGCCAAGGGCCCCGGGTTACCGCCCGGTGCCTGAAGAGCGCGCAGGACGACACACCAACATGAAACACATCATTGCCGTGCTGCTCGAAAACGAGCCCGGCGCGCTGTCTCGGGTCGTGGCCCTGTTCTCGGCCCGCGGCTACAACATCGAGAGCCTGACCGTCGCACCCACCGAGGACGCCTCGCTGTCGCGCATGACCATCGTCACCACCGGCTCGGACGACGTGATCGAGCAGATCACCAAGCACCTGAACCGGCTCATCGAGGTGGTCAAGGTGGTCGATCTCACCGAGGCGCCGTTCACCGAGCGCGAGCTCATGCTCATCAAAGTGCGCGCCGTGGGCAAAGAGCGCGAAGAGATGAAGCGCATGGCCGAGATTTTTCGCGGCCGCATCATCGACGTCACCGAGAAGAGCTACACCATCGAGCTGACCGGCGACACCAGCAAGCTCGACGCATTCCTGGTCGCCATCGACCGTGCCGCGATCCTGGAAACGGTACGTACCGGCGCCAGCGGCATCGGTCGCGGCGAACGCATTCTCAGAGTTTGATTTCCCCAAGCAAATTTGCAATTCAGCAAAGAAGGACACCATGAAGGTTTACTACGACAAAGACGCCGACCTGAGCCTGATCAAGGGCAAGAACGTCACCATCGTGGGCTACGGCTCGCAGGGCCATGCCCATGCAAAGAATCTCAACGACAGCGGCGTCAAGGTCACGGTCGGCCTGCGCCGCGGCGGCGCCAGTTGGGCCAAGGTTGAAAGGGCTGGCTTGAAAGTGGCCGAGGTGGCTGACGCGGTGAAGAGCGCCGACGTTGTGATGATCTTGTTGCCCGACGAGCAGATCGGTGCCGTCTACAAGAACGATGTCGAACCGAACATCCGC
>JANOLY010000267.1:0-1678 GCA_031420055.1 Burkholderiales bacterium
GCAGTAGAAAATACAGGGCGTAACACACGCTGTTCGCGGCTCCTGGCTGGTCCACGGGCCCGCACACTGACGCGGACCCCGAGTCCCCTGGCCGCAGCCGATGAATTCTTCGAACGCCGTTCCACCACAACCCGTCGGCGCGCTGCCCTCGCCGCAGCCCGTGCTTCTGCACGAAGGCGTGGTCTTCCTGGCGCGCTTTCTGGGCACGCCGGTGCAGGTCGAGCGCCTGCGCGACGGCCTGGTCGCACACGACCTGGCGCACGGCGCCGAGCTGGACGACGAGGCCCTGCAAAGCCTGCTGCGCCACGCCGGGCTGGTGGCCACACCGCTGCCCACCGGCCAACGCCGGCGCGCCACGGAACTGCCGGCCCTGCTGCTGGGCACCGGCGGCCGCGCGTTGGTGGTGCTGACGCTGAAGGACGGGCGCTTCGAGTGCCACGTGCCCGGCATCGAGGGCAGCAGCTGGCTGGACGCCGACGCCGTGGCCGCCGAGGTGCCCGGCGGGCGCTGGCTTGCTGTGCGCCCGCTGTTGCACTTCGACCAGCGCAGCCTGCTCTACACCCTGCCGCAGGCCGGGCGCTGGTTCTGGGACACCTTCAACCGCAACCGCTGGATGTTTGGCTGGGCGCTGCTGGGCACGCTGGCGCTGAACATCTTCGGCGCACTGATCCCGTTCTACGCCATGGCGGTGTACGACCGCGTCATCCCCAACAACGCGCTGAACAGCCTGGGCGTGCTGACCACGGCGGCGGGGCTGATCATCGGCTTCGAGATGGTCATGCGCATGCTGCGCAGCCACCTGCTGGAGTCCGCCGCCCGGCGCATGGACATTGCGCTGTCGGCCAAGGTCTTCGGCCAGTGCCTGCGCATGCGCGCGGCCGACCGGCCGGCGTCTGGCGGCGTGCTGGCCAACACCGTGCGCGACTTCGAATCCGTGCGCGACTTCTTTGCCACCGGCACGCTCACCGTGCTGGGCGACCTGCCCTTCATGCTGCTGTTCCTGCTGGTGATCTGGCTGGTGGGGGGCTGGCTGGTGGTGGTGCCGCTGGTGTGCATACCGCTGTTGCTGGGCATTGCCTGGGCCGCGCGCGGGCCGCTGGCCAAGAAGGTGAACGAGTCGATGCAGGAAAGCTCGCAGCGCACCGCGCACCTGTTCGAGACCATGAACGGGCTGGACACCGTCAAGGCCCTGGCCGCCGAGGCCTGGAGTCGGCGCAAGTGGGAATCGCTGACCCAGGCCATCGCGCACAACAGCCTGCAAACGCGCGAGATCATGGCCCGCGTCAACTACGCCACCGCGGCCGTGCTGGCGCTGGCCGGTGTGGCCGTGGTGGCGGTGGGTGCGGTGCTCATTTCTCAGCAGGCGCTCACGCTGGGGCAGATCATCGCCGTCAGCCTGCTCACGGGCCGCGCGCTGCAGCCGGTCAGCCAGCTGGGCGGCCTGGTGGTGCGCTGGGAGCAGACCCGGCTGAGCTTCGAGGCGCTGGACAAGATCATGGCCGCACCCACCGACGAGGCCGCGGCCAGCCTGCAAGCACCACCGCTCAGCGGCAGCCTGGAGTTCCGCGATGTCGACTTCGCCTACCCCAAGCAGCCGCTGGTGCTGGAGCAGATGAACATCCGCATCCGCCCGGGCGAACGCGTCGGTGTGATCGGCAAGCTGGGCTCGGGCAAGAGC
>JANOLY010000268.1:0-3307 GCA_031420055.1 Burkholderiales bacterium
CGGAGTCGACCTGCGCCACCCGGGCCCGATCGCCTCGTGTCCTCGGTAGCTGCAGCCCTTGCTTGCTGACCGCAGAGCGAAGAGTGCCGAGGTCTTCGCTCAGGCGCCCAACGGTGGCCTCGAGCTGCGCGATGCGGCGCAGCAGGACAGGAGTGCTGAGAATGGTGCTCATACGCAGATTCTAAGAAAATCTGGACAACCAAGCAAATGCAGAAAAGTGAGACAGCCGGCAAAGCCGACGGCTGACGGCCTCGGTGGTTCCCACTCAGCGCTCGCTGTTCATGATCTTCATCGCGCTGGGCATCGTCAACCTGCTGCGGGGCCCCTGAGCCAAGCCAGGCGATGTCAACAAGCGCTGCCGGCGATCGCGGCCCGCCGCGCCCGCTCGACCGCGGCGGGTCTGACTGGTGGCGTGTTCCGTGCCGCCCAGTCAGCCCAGGCGCGACAGCAAGATCGTCACACCGCCGGTGGCGAAGTTGGGAACGTCGGCCACCACACGTTGCCAGGCCGGCGATGTGGTCACGGCGGCCAGGTGTTCGGGGCTGTCGAACCAGGCCTCGAAGAGGCGGTAGTACGGTGGCGCCGACCCGTCGGGGCTGGGCAGCGCGAGCGAGGCCTCGGCGCGCGCGGGCGGTGGAGCAGCCGCCACCAGCGGCATGTGCGTGCCCAGGTAGTAAGCCTCAAACGCCGTCGCGTCCTGTGGCCGGCCGTACAGGACGGTGAGCTTCAGCGCGGGAGCAGCAGCAGCGGCGTTGTGATCCACGGCGAATTCCTTGTGGTGGCGGTGGGGTGATACAGGTCGCTCAGACCCAGCTCAAGCTGGAAAGACTGGCTATCGCCATTGCAACACATGGGCTGCGCACGGTCTTCTCGGCCAGCCCGAGTCGCGCGGTGATCTGCAGCTTGCCCAGACCCTGCCCGTCCAGCGCCGCGCCCACACGAACGATCGTGGCGGTGGGTTGCGGTGCAGCAGGCCGTGGCTGTTGCCCCCCAGCAGCACCAGTTGCGAGACGCGCGCGGGATACCGCGCCGCATAGGCCACGGCGGCCGCCGCGCCACCCGAGATGCCCAGCAGCGCGAAGGTCGCCGCACCGTGGGCTTGCGCCACCGCGTCCAGTTCTGCGACAGAAGCCTCCAGCCCGCGCGGCACGGCATCGGCGGTGGACAAGCCACAACCGCGTTCGTCGTAGCGCACCACCTCCATCGGGCGGCCAAGCTGCTCGATCAACGGCCGCCACAGCGGCGAACGCAGGTCGTACTCGACGCCGCACGCGCCGCCAACGCGGACGCGGCAGGCCCTGTCAGCGCCAACACGCCCAGGCAAGCACCTGGGCGCGGCGGCTCAACCAGGCCGCTGCTGCAGCACCTCGGGGTTGATCGGCGTCGGCGGCACGCCGCCGGTGAGCGCGGCGATAAGGTTGTCGGCCGCCAGGCTGGCCATGGCGTGGCGCGTGGCCATGCTGGCGCTGGCGATGTGCGGGGTGAGCACCACATTGGGCAGCGTGAGCAACGCCTTGTGCACGGCCGGCTCGCCTTCGAACACGTCCAGCGCAGCTGCGGCAATGACGTGTTCGCGCAGCGCCACGGCCAGCGCGGCGTCGTCAACGATGCCGCCGCGGGCGATGTTGGTGAGCGTGGCGCTGGGCTTCATCTGGCGGAACTCTTCAGCGCCCATCACGTGGTGGCTGGCGGCCGAGTACGGCAGCACCAGTACCAGGTGGTCAGCCTCGCGCAGCAGCGTGGCTTTGTCGACGTAACGTGCGCCCAGCGGGGCTTCAAGCTCAGGCGCCAAAGGACTGCGGTTGTGATAGATCACGCGCATGCCAAAGCCCAGCGCGCCGCGCCGCGCAATGGCCTGGCCGATGCGCCCCATGCCCAGGATGCCCAGCGTGGCACCGTGCACGTCGCTGCCAGTGAATTTGTCGTAGGACCAGCGTGTCCACTCGCCGCGGCGCAGGCTGTGCTCGCTTTCGACCACGCGGCGCGCGGCGGCCATCATCAGCGCGAAGCCGAAGTCGGCCGTGGTTTCGGTCAGCACGTCGGGCGTGTTGGTGGCCAGCACCCCGCGCGCGGTAAAGGCGGGGATGTCGAAGTTGTTGTAGCCCACCGCCATGTTGGCCACCACGCGCAGCTGCGGGTTGGCGTCGAGCACGGCCGCGTCGATGCGGTCGCCGCCTGTCGTGAAAGCACCCGCCTTGCCTTGCAGGCGCCGGCTCAGCTCACCAGTGGCATAAGGCGCGTCGCTGGCGTTGTCCTCGACATCGAAGTGCTGGCGCAGGCGCTGCACCACGTCAGGAAACACGGCGCGGGTAACGAGGATCGAGGGGCGGGGCGAAGGGTGGGTCATGTTGGAAGCTTCAGTTATGGAAGTGGGTGAAACCGGCGACGGGTTCGCGCTCGGTGGTGAGGGTGTTCTCGACGGCCGCCGGGTCGGCGTGGCCCAGCGACATGCCACACACCACCATCTCGTGCTCGCCCAGGCCCAGGTGGGCTGAGATGATGCGGTGGTACTGCATGAAGGCCGCCTGCGGGCAGGTGTCCAGGCCCCGGCCACGCGCAGCGACCATGATGCTTTGCAGGAACATGCCGTAGTCCAGCCAGCTGCCTTGCTGCATCACACGGTCGATGGTGAACATCAGGCCCACAGGGGCGTCGAAGAAGCTGTAGTTGCGCGCATGCTGGGCATGCATGCGCGCCTTGTCGGCCTTGCCGATGCCCAGCAGGGTGTACAGGTCCCAGCCCACCTTGCGGCGGCGGTCCAGATAGGGGCTGCGCCACTCGGTGGGGTAGTAGGCGTAGGGCTCGGTGTGCGTGGCGCGCTCGACCGGGTCGTTGAAGGCTTGCAGGATCTCGGCCGACAGGGCCTGCTGGGCTGCCCCTGTCAGCACGTGCACCTGCCAGGGCTGCGTGTTGGTGCCCGACGGCGCGCGAGCGGCCACGGCCAGGATCTCTTCGATGGTCTGGTGCGGCACCGGCGTGGGCAGGAAGGCGCGGATCGAGCGGCGCGAAGTGATGGCGGCATCGACCGCGGCGATGCTTTCGGGCGTGATCGTGGGTGCGAGCGTCATGCGGGCTTTCTGGACAAGGGAACGAGCGCCGCGCGCAGCGCGTCCGGCAGGATCACGGGCCGGCGGCTGGCGCGGTCGACGTAGACATGGGTGAACTGGCCCACCGCGGCGGCCAGCGGCGCAGCGTCGGCGAACAGGCCGAGCTCGTAGTGAACGCTGGAGCGGCCGAGGTGCTCGACCCGGATCCCGGCCTGCACGGTCTGCGGGAATGTCTGCGCGTGGCGGTGCTGCGGCGGCGA
>JANOLY010000269.1:0-1852 GCA_031420055.1 Burkholderiales bacterium
CACAGCCAGGGTGTACAGGCCCTGGGTGCTGGCGGGCTGGGGCACACCGCGCAGCACCGACAGCTCGGTGGCGTACAGCCCGTGCGCGGCGTGGTACTGGGCTTGAGCCAGCTGCAGCCGCGTCAAGGCGTCGACCGCATCGGCCCGGCCCGAGCGCAGCAGGTGGCTCTGGTGGCTGGGCAGGGCCACGGCGGTCAGCACGCCCACCAGGGCGCAGACGACGGCGAGCTCGATCAGGGTGAAGCCGGCGGCGGGCTGTACTGCTTGCGCGAACATGGCGAGATTCAGGTCAGCGACAGCAGCCGGCGGCGCTTTTGCGACAGGTCGATCCAGCGTTGCAGAACGCGTTCGGACAAGCCGTCCAGGCCCGCCCACTCACAGCCCAGGCGCACGCCAGGCTCGCCCGGCGCGATGGCGCTGACATGCTGCACGGCCAGGCCGCTGCTGAAGCGGGTTTCGGCGTCCAGCTCGACATGGACCTCGCCAAACAAGGTGCCGGCCGGCACCAGCGGCACGTCATCGGGCAGCCACAGTGCGCAGCCGCCCAGGCTGACGTCGAGCAGACGCAGCGACAACGCCATCTCCGCAATCGCCGGGTGGCGCAGCCGCGCCGACGGCGAGTGGCGCTGTGTCGCCCGCACGCGGAAGGCCCCGCGGCGCTGGAAGCGGTAGATGTCGCCGGGCATGTCGACCTGCAAGGTGCATGCACGCTGGCCGCGCACCAGGATCATGTTGCACAGCTCGAACTGGAGCTTCACGCTTTCCATGTAGGCCACGGCCACGGCCTCGTCGCTCTGCACCAGTTGTTGCAGCTGCGGGTCGGACTCTTGAACGCTGAGGTTCAGCCGCTTCTGCGTGGTGTCCAGGGCCCAGATCGCGGTGCGCAGCGAGGCACCACCGGGCGAGCTCACCGACAGCGGCACGCTGCCATCGCGCAGTTCGCGCAGCAGGGCGACCCGGACATCGGCGTTGGGCACGCGGAAAGGCGCCCAGTGGTCATGGTCGCCTGAGGTATCCAGCGCGGCCGGTTGGGTGTCTTCGAACATGGGGGGCTCCTTGGGCGTATTCAGTGAATCGTCTGGCGACGCCCGGCCAGGTTGATGTCAAGCTCCTGCAACCAGGGTTCGGCGAGCTGGCGGATCTCGGCGTCGTTGATCAGGATCCGCTGCATCAGCCGCGACTTGGCCTGGGCGGCCTCGATGGCCACGGGGTCGGCCAACGCCTGGGCCGGCAGCTGGGCGGCGTGCTTGAGTTGGGTGATCAGCAGCACGCAGGCGCCTTCGAGCTTGACAACTTCGTCCCAGTTGCCCGAACGCGCTGCGCACAGCATGTCGGCGCTGGTTTGCTCGATGGCTTCGTAATAGCTCAACAATTGGGGGTCCATGGGGTGGGTGCTCGTGTCTGGCATCGGGGGCATCGGGGTCAGCGCGAAGCGGTGTTGGCCACCGGGGCGATCGACGCCCAGGCTTCGCGCAGCGGCTGCACCAGGCGCTGGCACTCTTCGAGCATGGCTTCGTCGTTGCGCAGGTTGGCCAGCGTCAGCCGACCGGCGATGTAGGCGTACAGCTCGTCGAGATCGCGCGCCAGCGAGCCGCCGACCTTGAGGTCCAGCCCGGCGCGCAGGCCTTCTTGCACGATGCCCAGGGCGCGCCCGATGGCGCGGCCCTTGAGCTCGATCTGGCCGGCACGCATCGCGCCACGCGCCTGCACCACGGCTTCCATGTAGCCGTCGAACAGCATCGCCACCAGGTGGTGGGGCGAGGCGCCGGTCAGTTGGGTTTCTAGCCCTACCTGCTGGTAGAGGCCACCGAGCTGGCGACGTGCGCCTGCGGGGCTGGGGTAGGAGCTGGCG
>JANOLY010000270.1:0-13619 GCA_031420055.1 Burkholderiales bacterium
CCGGCGGTGTCGATCATGTCGTCCATGATCACGCAGTTGCGGCCCTCGACCTCGCCGATCACATGCATCACCTCGGACACGTTGGCCGTGGGCCGGCGCTTGTCGATGATGGCCAGGTCGCAGTCCAGTTGCTTGGCCAGCGCGCGTGCGCGCACGACACCGCCCACGTCAGGTGAGATGACGACCAGGTCGGTGTAGCTCTTGCTCTTCAGGTCCGACAGCAGCACGGGGCTGGCGTAGATGTTGTCCACCGGGATGTCGAAAAACCCCTGGATCTGGTCGGCGTGCAGGTCCATGGTGAGCAGCCGCTCAACGCCCATCGTTTCGAGCATGTTGTCCACCACCTTGGCGCTGATGGGCACGCGCATGCTGCGCGGTCGGCGGTCTTGCCGGGCGTAGCCGAAGTAGGGGATCACGGCCGTGATGCGCCGGGCGCTGGCGCGCTTGAGCGCGTCGACCATGAAGGCCAGCTCCATCAGGTGCTCGTTGGTGGGCGCGCAGGTGGGCTGCACCACGAAGACATCGCGGGCGCGCACGTTCTGGTGGATCTCGACGGTGACCTCGCCGTCAGAAAAGCGCCCCACGGTAGCCTGGCCGAGTTCGACGCCCAGGTGCGAGGCGATCTCCTGCGCCAACACCGGATTGGCATTGCCGGTGAACAGCACGGTGTTGAACAGCACGGTGGGCTTCTCCGTCATGGGCCGGCCAGGGCGGCGGCCCCGAACTCAGCAGAACTCTTGGCAGGGGAGGAAGGACTCGAACCCTCGCATGTCGGAATCAAAATCCGATGCCTTTACCAACTTGGCGACTCCCCTACACAGGAGCCGGCTCGCGCCAACCCCTCTGACCTGCGGCCCCGCGAAGGGCCGGCTTTTTTGCTCAACCGGCCCAATCCCGCAGCGGGTGTTGATCCAGGCAGCGGCACATCCGGCCCACCCAACCCGCTGGCAACCCGTCTTGGGGGAAAGCCTGGTCTGGCGGAACTTCCGTGCCGACTCTCGCGAAGACCGCGCTGCCCGAGCCCGTCATGCGGCTGTTGCCGAAATGGGACTCCAACCAACGCGCGGCTTGCGCCACTTCGGGGCACCCTTGCTGCGCCGGGATTTGAAGGTCGTTGTTGCCGAATCCTTCAAGTCCTGGTGCCCATTGGTTGGGGCCCTGAACCTCGTCGAGAGAGCCCATGACTATAACAGCTTCGGTGTCGCGATTAAGTGCTGGGTGGCTGAAGATCTCATGTGTGGCGATGGCCGCGGCGGGCTTGAGCACGGCATAGCGGGCCGGCGCAAGGGCCACCGGCGTGAGCCGTTCGCCAATGCCCTCCACCATGGCATTGCGGCCGCCCACGAAGAAGGGCACATCAGCGCCCAACTGCAAGCCCAAGGCGGCCAGGCGGTCACGCGGCCAATGCAGGCCCCACAGACGGTTCAGTGCCAGCAAGGTGCTGGCCGCGTCAGAGCTGCCCCCACCCATGCCGGCACCCCAGGGCAGGTGTTTGTGGATGCTGATGTCTGCACCCCCTGCCGTGCCACTGGCAGCTTGCAGCGCGCGCGCGGCGCGCAGGCACAGGTCGTCGTCGGGCAGGGCGGGGCCGAGGTCGTGCCGGGTGATCAGGCCGTCGTCGCGGCGCTCGAAGTGAAGCTGGTCGGCCCAGTCGATGAGCACAAAAGGTGATTGCAGCAAATGGTAGCCATCGGCGCGCCGGCCGACGATGTGCAGGAACAGGTTCAGCTTGGCTGGGGCCGGCACGTCGTAGAGGGCTCTCAGGCTCACCGGTGCATCTCCGCGCTAGGCTCCCGGCCCGTCGAGCCGAATCCGCAAGACCACGGCCGGCGGCGCGTTGCGCTGGGCCAGCACCCAGCCTTCGGCGCGCCGCGCCAGGTCCACACGCCAGCCCAGTTGTTCGAAACCTGAAGGCCCGGCCTGGTGCACTGCGCCCAGCCACGGCCGGCCGGCCAGCCAGTCTGGCAGCGCGGCCAGGGGCAGCACTTCGCCCAGGGCCTGCTGCGACAACTCGTCCAGGCTGGTGAATGTCTGGCGCCCGGCGGGTGTGTCCAGCCAGGCCTGGCCTGGCGACCAGCGCGCCGAGACGAGTTGACTGCCCAGGGGCGACAGCAGGCGCAACTCGCCACGCTCGGCATGGCCTTGCAACTCGAAGGCCGCTGTGAGCCCATGGGCCGGCCGTTCGGCAAAGGCCTCGACACGCAGGCTGAGCCGGCCGCTGGTGACCGGGCCGCTGTGCAACGAAACCGGCAGCGGCGTGGCGCAAGCGCCGAGCAAGGCGGCTGCGGCGAACAGCGCCGCGGCGGCGCCCTTCACAGGTCGATGCGCAGCCGCGCCAGGGTTTCGCGCAGCACCTCGTTGGCCTGGTCGCGCGTCTTGACCTCGCGCCACACCTTGCGCGCGTCGTCGCGCTGGCCCAGCGCCCACAGCACTTCGCCCAGATGGGTGCCGATCTCGATGTCCGGCCGCGCCGCATAGGCCTGGCGCAGCAGGCGCAGCGCTTCTTCGCGGTTGCCCATGCGGAACTCGACCCAGCCCAGGCTGTCGGTGATGAAGGGGTCGCCGGGTGCGAGTTCCAGCGCGCGCTGGATCAGCACCTTGGCCTCGGGCAGGCGCAGGCCGCGGTCGGCCAGCGAATAGCCCAGCGCATTGTGCGAATGCGGGTTGTCGGGCTTGATCTCGATGGCACGGCGCAGCAGCCGCTCCATGTCGGCAAGCCGGTCCAGCTTCTCGGCCATCATGGCCTGCTCGTACAGCAAATCAGCGTCGTCAGCAAAGCGCTGCGTGGCGCCAGACAGCACCTCGAAGGCGTCACCCCAGCGCTTGACTTCGCGCAGCACGCCGGCTTCAGCCACCAGCTTGGCGCGCGCGTCCTGCGGGCCACGTTCGGGGGTCACGCGGATCAGCTCGCGCGCCTGGCTCAGCTTGCCCTGGCGCGCCAGGATGGTGGCGCGGCGCGTCTGCACTTCCAGCGCGCGCTGCGGGTCCTCCACCTTGCCCAGCCAGGCCTCGGCGCTCTTGAAATCGCCGCGTTGCTCTGCCGCCTGGGCCAGCAGCAGCCAGGCCTGCACCAGGCCGGCGCCGGGCCGGGGTGCGCCGTCGTCGTCATTGTCGTCGGCTTCACGGCTGGCCACGCTGGTGCCTGCTGGCGCGTTTTGACTGAGTTCGACATAGCGCAGCAGCGCCGCCTCGCCTTCCTCGGGGTGCTTGAGTTCGAGCCGGATCGCGCCCAGGGTGAGGTAGGGCAAGGCTTCGTTCGGCTGCTCGCGGATGACCTGTTCCAGCTGTTTGACGGCATCAGTGAAGCGCTGGGCGGCTGTCAGTGTGCGCACATAGGACAGGCGCAGCGCGGCTTGCGCATCCGGTTGGGCCAGGTGCGCGGTGACGATGCGCTCGGCCACCGGGCGCTGTGCCATCAAGTCCAGCGCCACCAGGGCCGCGCCTGGTGCGCCTGGCTCCTGGGCTTGTGCCTCTTGGGCCAGGCCCAAGGCGCGGTCGGCATCGGCGGCGTTCATCCAGGCGCGCGCTCGCGCCACCAGCACGGCGTTGCGTGTGGCCGGGGCGGCGGCGTAGGGCTTGAGCGCTTCTTCGATCGCCTGAGCCACCGCCTTGGGGTCGTTGCTGCGTTGCAAGAAGCGCGGCAGCATGGCAATGAGTGCGCCGCGTTCGGCCGCGGGCGTGAAGTTGAGCAGGGCCCTCAGCGGCTCGCCGATCTCGGCCGGGCGGTTCAGCGCCAGCAGGATCTGCAGTTGCAGGCGCAGTGCATCCTGCGATTCGGGCCGTGCGCTGCGCCATGTGCGCGACGCGGCCAGTGCCTGGTCGCCGGCACGGCCTTGCAAAGCGATGTCCACGGCACGGCGGAACAAGGCGTCGTCGCGGGTGCGCCGCGCAGCGTCGAGGATGACTTCGAAGGCCGCGCCGGGCTCGCCCTGGCGCAGTTCGATTTCGCCGATGAGGATTTGATAGAAGAGAGGCGCGTCCAGCGATGACAGCGCGCCTTTGTCCGGGTCGGTGGGTGATTGGGCGCGTGCCAGCGGCGCGGTGAGCAAGGCCGCGAAGGCCAGCGTGGCAGCGAGGGCAGGGCGCCAGCGCAGTGAATCGGACATCGTTGCTCCCGGGGGCAGTGCATTTTCATTCTCACATAATGGGTCGATGCCCGAACTCCCCGAGGTTGAGGTCACCCGTCGCGGCATCGATGCCCCTTTGCGTGGCGCGCGCGTGCTTGGTGCACGTTTGGGCAAGCCCTTGCGCTGGCCGCTGGGCGTGTTTCCCGATGAACTGGTCGGCAGCACGGTGGGGCCTGTGTTGCGCCGCGGCAAGTACCTGTGGCTGCCCTTGGCGGCCGGTGGCGCCGACCGGCGGGACGGCGGGTTGCTGATGCACCTGGGCATGTCGGGCTCGCTGGCGCTGCTGGCCGCGCCGGCGCCGCCCGGTGCGCACGACCACTTCGATCTCGTCACCAGCAGCGGCACCTTGCGGCTCAACGACCCGCGCCGCTTTGGCGCCGTGGTGTGGTCACCAGCCCTGGACGCCGCCCCGGCCGCCACCTTGCTGCAGCGGCTGGGCCCCGAGCCCTTTGACCCGCTGCTCACGCCGCAGCGCTTGCACGCCGCCTTGCAGCAGCGCCGCACGCCCATCAAGGCGGCCTTGCTGGGTGGCGAGCTGGTCGTGGGCGCGGGCAACATCTACGCTTGCGAGGCCTTGTTCCAGGCCGGCATCCACCCGGGTCTGCGTTGCGACCGCATCAGCCGGCCGCGCGCCGCGCGGCTGCTGGCGGCGCTGCGCCAGACGCTGTCGCGTGCGCTGGACCTGGGCGGCTCTACGCTGCGTGATTTCACTGACGTGCACGGCGCCAGCGGCGCTTTCCAGGCCGAGGCAGCGGTGTATGGCCGGGCGGGGCTGGCTTGCGGGCGGTGCGGGGCTGCCGTGCGGCGCGTGGTGCAGGCGCAGCGATCGACTTACTTTTGTTACGTCTGCCAAAGGCGCTGAAGGGCACGGCAAGACCTTTGGCGTGACATCCGACAGCCGCGCACGGCCTGCGCGCGCAGGGCACGCCGGGCCCTGGGCTAGCATGGTCCGAGACCCGGTAGCGCCAGAAAAAAATGCACAGTCCCATTGCCCACAGCCTGGATGCGCTGGCCCTCTGGCGGGCCACGTTGGGTCGCCACATCGGCAACCTGTCGCGCGCCCTGGCCGAAGACGAACTGCTGGACGAGTCGGAAGTCGACATGCTGGCCGCACTGCGTGAACGCATGGCCAGCGACAAGCTGGTGGTGGCCTTTGTGGCCGAGGTCTCGCGCGGCAAGTCCGAGTTGATCAACGCCATCTTCTTTGCCCAGGCCGGCCGCCGGGTGCTGCCAGCCACGCCCGGGCGCACCACGATGTGCCCGGTGGAGCTGCGCTGGGACCGCGGCATGACACCGCGCTTGTCGCTGCTGCCCATAGAGACACGCCTGGGCGGCGCGTCGCTGGCCGAGCTGCGCGGCCGTGACGGGCCCTGGCAGCATGTGCCCCTGGACCCGCAGCAGCCCGACTCGCTGGTGCAGACGCTGGCCGCGGTGACGCGCACGCAGCATGTCAGCGTGGACCAGGCGCGTGCGCTGGGACTGTGGAACGACGCAGACCCGCAGGACAACCCGCCGCAAGACGCTGAAGGCGGCGTCGAGGTGCCGGCCTGGCGGCATGCGCTGATCCAGTACCCGCACCCCTTGCTCGAGCGCGGTTTGGTGGTCATCGACACACCGGGCTTGAACGCCATCGGTGCCGAGCCCGAGCTCACCTTGGGCTTGCTGCCGACGGCGCACGCCATCGTCTTTCTGCTGGCCGCCGACTGCGGCGCCACGCGCTCGGACCTCACCATCTGGCGCGAGCACCTGGGCACGGCCAGCCTGCAGCGTTTTGTCGTGCTGAACAAGATCGACATCCTGGCCGACCCCCTGTCCACCGACGCCGAGGTGCGGGCCCAGGTGGAGCAGCAACGCGTGCAAAGCGCGCAGACGCTGGAGGTGCCGCTGTCGCGCGTCTACGCCTTGTCGGCCCGCGACGCCTTGACCGCGCGCTTTTGCCAGGACGATGCCGCCCTGGTTGCCAGCCAGTTGCCGGTGCTTGAGCAAGCCCTGGCTGACGAGCTGTTGCCGCGGCGTCAGGAGCTGCTGCAGCAGTCTGCCACCACGGTGCTCAAGGCCGTGCGGGTCGCCGCCATGCGCCAGTTGGCCGACCGCAGGCGCCAGCGCAGCGAGCAGTTGTTCGAGCTGCGCGGCCTTCGCGGCAAAAGCGGCAACCGGCTGAGCGCCTTGATCGAGCGGCTGGACGCCGAGGTGCTGGAGTTCGAGCGCTGCGCCATGCGCCTGGCGGCGCTGCGGTCGGTGCAGCAACGGCTGTTGAAGTCGGTGCTGGCACTGCTGTCCAGCGACACGCTGCGCGCTGAGATGCAGGCCATGCAGGCGGCCATGGGCGCGCGTCCACTCAACCTGGGCGGGCGAGCGGCCTTCGACACCTTGCTGACACGGCTGCAGACGGCGCTGGTGGGCGCGCAGACCCAGACCGAAGAGATGCGCCAGATGCTGCAGGCCAGCTTCGAGCAGTTGAACACCGAGTTCGGGTTCGCCTTCTTGCTGCCGCCGGTGCCGCCCATGGCCGATGCCGTGGCCGAGCTGCAGCGCATCGACAAAAACTACAGCCGCTACATGGCGCTGGGCCAGCTGTGGCGCATGGCTACGCCGGGATTTGCCGACCAGTTCAGGCGCATGCTGTTGTCCAAGCTGCGCGTGGTGTTCGAGAATGCCGCCGGTGAAGTCGAAATGTGGAGCAAGGGTGCAACCAGCCAGCTTGAACAGCAATTGCGCGAACGCCGTCGCGGCCATGCGCGGCGCCAGGAAGCGCTGCAGCGCGTGCAGGCCGCCACCGGCGACCTGGAGCAGCGCATCAGCGAAGTGCAAGGGCAGGACGAGCGGCTGGCCCGCGCCCAGGGCCGCATCGAGCGGCTCGCCGACGACGCACTGGCCGCTGCGGCCTTCGTGTCCGCACCGTTGGCGCGAGGCGCGCGCGAACCCCGCCAGGTGCTGGAACAGCAGGACGCGGCCTGAGAGGCTGAGAGTCTTTCGCTCATGCCCGCTCGCCACGCCAAAAGACGCCCGCTCGTCGTTGCAAATGCTCGCCATAGCTCGAGCTATGGCTGTGCTTTGCGCCTAGATCGGACGCCTTTTGGCGCGTCGCTCGGGCACGCCCGAAAAACTCTCAGCCTCTGAGCCCAGGCCAGCGTGTTGAGCACGGCCACGCTGGCCGGCGAGGTGATTGCCTGGCAGCGCGTGCATGGCCGCCACGGCCTGCCCTGGCAAGGCACGCGCGACCCCTACCGCATCTGGCTGTCCGAGGTGATGCTGCAGCAAACCCAGGTGGCCACGGTGCTGGGCTACTTCGACCGCTTCCTGGCCCGGTTCCCGCACGTCGCCGCGCTGGCGGCCGCGCCACTGGACGATGTGCTGGCCCTGTGGAGCGGCCTGGGCTACTACAGCCGCGCGCGCAACCTGCACCGTTGCGCGCAGGTGGTGGTGGCCGAGCACGCGGGCCACTTCCCGCGGTCCAGCCAGGTGCTGGCCACCTTGCCTGGTGTGGGCCGCTCAACCGCCGCGGCGGTGGCAGCGCTGGCCTTTGGCGAGCGCGCGGCCATCCTGGACGGCAACGTCAAGCGCGTGCTCACGCGCGTGCTGGGCTTTGACGGCGACCTGGCACAGGCCGCGGCTGAGCGGGCGCTGTGGCAGCACGCGGTGGCCTTGTTGCCCGAGCGTGGTGTCGATGTCTACACGCAAGGCTTGATGGACCTGGGCGCCATCTTGTGCACGCTGCGCCGGCCCGCGTGCCCACGCTGCCCCCTGCGCCAGCGCTGTGCAGCCCACGCCGCGGGCGACGCCGAGCGCTACCCGGTGAAGAGCCGCAAGCTCAAGCGCGGTCGGCGCGAAAACGCGCTGCTGTGGCTGCAACACCGCGGGCGAATTTGGCTGGTGCAGCGCCCACCCACGGGGGTGTGGGCCGGTTTGTGGAGCCTGCCCGAGCAGGCGTCTGTGCAAGACCTGCGCAGCGTGCTGGCGGGCTGGCCGGGCGAGAGCGCCGTGCTGCCTGTGATCGAGCACGCGCTGACCCACTTCGACTGGACCCTGCGCCCACTGCGCTGGACCTTGCCGGCACACGGGTCGGCGGCGGCGCTGCGCCACTGGGCCGACTTGCCCTGGGCAGCGCCTGGCAAGTGGGTCACACCTGACGAGGCCTTTGCCTTGGGCCTGCCCGCGCCCGTTCGCCGCCTGCTGCAAGCTGTGGGTGCATAGCGGCCACGCCGCCTACCCCACCACCACCTTCTTGTCGCGCAGAAAACCGTCCACCAGCGACAGGCGGATCACCGGGTCGTCCAGCGCCATCAGCTTCTGTTTGGCCGCCAGCGACACCGGCAGCAGCTCGCACCAGCGGTTGGCCACCCAGCCGGCGTCGTCCAGCCGGTAGGGTTCGGCGAAGGGGTGCTTGTCGTGTACCTTCAGCTTGGCGATGGCCTCGGCCAGCGCCGCCACCGTGCTGGCCATGGCGGGCCCGGGGGCCCGGGGCGGGTCGTCAGCCACCAGCTCGGCCTGGCTCTGCCACAGGCCGTTGTCGCGCTGGCCCGGCGGGCCCACGCGCTTGAAGCGCTGCATCCCGGTGCAGCGCACGCTGAGGATGCCGGCCTGCTCGGCGTCTATGTCATCAATGCGCACCAGTACGCCCACGTCTTCGAGCTGCGTGGGCGCTTCGCCGGCGCGGCTGCGGCCGGCTTCCTGGCCCTGGCGCAAGCACACCACGCCAAAGGGGGTGCCCTGGCGCAGGCATTCCGACATCAGGTCGAGGTAGCGCGTCTCGAACACCTTCAAGCCCAGCAGCGCACCCGGGAAGATCACCGTCTTCAGCGGGAACAGCGGCAGCGGGTTGGGCAGGGTGGACACGGGGCGAAGCGGGCCAGGTGTTTAGCGGGCGTCCAGCTCGCGGTGGCGCACCAGGGTGGCCAGACGGCTTTCGAACTGGCGCGCCAGCCACAGGGCCGAGTACACCGAGCGGTGCTGGCCGCCGGTGCAGCCCAGGGCCACGGTGAGGTAGCTGCGCTCGTTGTCCTGGAACGCCGGCAACCAGCGCTGCAAGAAGGCGTGGATTTGGGCCAGCATTTCTGCAACCTCGGGCTGCGCGTCCAGGTAGGCGGCCACGGGCGCGTCGCGCCCTGTCAGCGGGCGCAGTTCACGCACATAGAACGGGTTGGGCAGCGCGCGCATGTCGAACACGTAGTCAGCATCCAGCGGCACGCCATGTTTGTACGCAAACGACTCGAACACCAGCGTCAGCGTCGCTTCACGTGCACCCACCAGCGATCGCACCCAGCTGCGCAGCAGGGCCGGGCGCAGCTGGCTGGTGTCGATGACGGTGGAGACCTCGCGCAGCTCGGCCAGCAAGGCGCGCTCTTGCTCGATCGCCTCGACCAACGCGGGTGCGGCGGTGCTGTCGGCGCTGGTGCTCAGTGGGTGGGGGCGGCGGGTTTCGGAGTAGCGCCGCATCAGCGCGTCGTTGCTGGCGTCCAGAAAGATCGAGCGGATGCGCACGCCCTCGCGGCGCAGCTCGCCGATCAGTGGCACCAGGTGCGGCAGCGACGCCGCCGTGCGCACGTCCACCGCGGCGGCCACGCGGTGGGTGAAGCGCGCGTGCTCCAGGCGGATGAAGTCGCGCAAGAGTTCAGGCGGCAGGTTGTCGACGCAAAAGTAGCCGGCATCTTCCAGCGCGTGCAGCGCCACCGATTTGCCCGAGCCC
Organism: Burkholderiales bacterium; assembly: GCA_031420055.1. GTDB lineage: Bacteria > Pseudomonadota > Gammaproteobacteria > Burkholderiales > Burkholderiaceae_C > Rubrivivax. The sequence goes on from JANOLY010000270.1 coordinate 9,814, forward strand.
GAGATGCCCGTGACGAGGATGACCTCGTTGCCCGTGCGCGCGTCCAGCGGCATCCATTCACTCACTTCAAGCCCTCCCCAGCGGCGTGCGGCTTGCGGCCCTTGGCTGGTGCGGGCCCGGCCGAGGGCTGTGCGGCACTGCCGCTCAGCAGTGCCTGGGCATGCGCCAGGCTGGTCGTCGACAGCCGCTCGCCGCCCAGCATGCGTGCGATCTCGGCCACCCGCGCCTCGCCTGCCACGGCCTGCACGGCGCTGACGGTCTGCGTGCCGCGCAAGGCCTTGCTGACGACAAAGTGCCCGTCGGCACAAGCTGCCACCTGCGCCAGATGCGTGACGGCCAACACCTGCGCCGAGCCGCCCAGCTGCTTCATCAGCCGGCCCACGCTGTCGGCCACGGTGCCGCCGACACCGGCGTCGATCTCGTCGAAGATCAGCGTGGGCACGGCCCCCGCACTGCCCCGGCCCTGCGCTGCGGTGACGGCGATGGCCAGGGCCAGCCGCGACAGCTCGCCGCCCGAGGCCACCTTGCCCAGCGCCCGCGGCGTGCTGCCGGCGTGGCCGGCCACGCGCAGCTCCACACTTTCCAGGCCCCAGGCCTGGGGTTCGCTTTGCGGCAGCAGCGCCACCTCGAAGCGGCCACCGGCCATGCCGAGCTGCTGCATGGCCAGGGTGACGGCGGCTGCCAGCGGCCCGGCTGCCAGGTGGCGCGCCTGGCTCACGGCCTGGGCTCGTTGCGTCCATTCAGCCTGCATCTGGGCGGCCTGTTGCTCCAGCGTGTCCAGGTCACTCGCCGCGTCCAGGCTGCGCAGTTCCGCGCGCCAGCTTTGAAGCAGGGCCGGCAGCTCGCCGGGCCCGCGCCGGTAGCGGCGAGCCAGCGTGATCCACGCACCCAGCCGCTCGTCGATTTGCGCCAGCCGCTGCGGGCTGGGCTCGCGCCGGCCCAGGTAGGCGTTCAAGGTGTGCGCGGCATCTTCGATCTGCGCCTGCGCGCTGCGCAAGACGTCGGCCACGGCCAGCAGTTCGGGGTCGAAACGCGACACGTCCTGCAAGGCGTCAACAGCCCGGGCGGTCAGCAGGTTGGCGTTGATCTCGTCTTCAGACAAAGCCGCCAGCGCGGCACGGCTGCCATCGAGCAAGGCCTGCGCATGCGCCAGGCGTTGCTGCTCGGCGTTCAAGGCCTCCCACTCGTCGTCGCCCGGGGCCAGCTTGTCCAGCTCGGTGATCTGCCAGGCCAGGCGTTCGCGTTCGCGCTCTCCCGTGTCGCGCTGGGCACGCGCGGCTTGCAGGCGGGCCAGCGCGTCGCGCCAGGCCTGCCAGGCTGATTTGAGGGGCTGGGGGTCCAGGCCTGCCTGGTCGTCGAGCAGCGCACGCACGGCGGCAGGCCGCGTCAGGCTTTGCCAGGCGTGCTGGCCGTGGATGTCCACCAGGCTGTCGGCGGCCTCGCGCAGCTGGCCCACGGTGGCCGGGCTGCCGTTCACCCAGGCGCGGCTCTTGCCTTGCGCGTCCACCGTGCGGCGCAGCAGCAGCGTGTCTTCGCAGGCAAATCCCGCAGATTCGAGCCAGGGCACGAGCGACTGCGGCGTGTCGAACTCGGCGCTGACCTCGGCTCGGCTGGCGCCTTCGCGCACCAGGCTGGCGTCAGCACGTTGGCCCAGGGCCAGTTGCAATGCATCGACCAGGATGGACTTGCCCGCGCCTGTTTCGCCGGTGAGCACGGTGAAGCCGGCGCCCAGATCAACCTCCAGCTCGTCCACGATGACCACGTCACGCAGATGCAGGCGGCGCAACATCAGCCGGTCCCCTCGTACCAGCGCAGCTTGCGGCGCAGCGTGGCGTAGTAGCTCCAACCGCGCGGGTGCAAGAAGCGCACACGAAAGCTCGAACGCCGCACGTGAATCTGGTCGCCGTGCAGCAAGCTGGCCAGGTTGTGCATGTCGAAGTTGGCCGACACGTCGCGGCCGGTGACGATGCCTATGCGCACCTCGACGTTGTCGGGCAGCACGATGGGCCGGTTGGACAAGGTGTGCGACGCGATGGGCACCATCACCCAGCCGCCGATGCCGGGGTGCAGGATGGGCCCGCCCGCCGACAGCGCATAGGCCGTGCTGCCCGTGGGTGTGGCCATGATCAGGCCGTCGGCGCGCATGTTGGCCACGAAGTCGTCGCCCACGTCCACCCGCAGCTCGACCATGCTGGCGCTGGAGCCGCGGCTGACCACCACGTCGTTCATCGACAAGCCCTGGTGGATGATTTCGCCGTCGCGGCGCACCTCGCCTTCGAGCATGGTGCGCTGCTCTTCTTCGTAGTCGCCGGCAATCATCGGCGCCAGCGCTTCGCGGTACTGGCCCAGCGGGATGTCGGTGATGAAGCCCAGCCGCCCCTGGTTGATGCCCACCAGCGGCAGGTTGTGGCGCGCCAGTTCGCGCGCAATGCCCAGCATGGTGCCGTCGCCGCCCACCACCACGGCCAGATCGCAGCGCTGGCCCATCTCGGCGGGGGTGAGGGTCTCGAAGTCGACCACGCCCGTAGCGTGTGCCGTGTCTCGTTCGAACGAGACCTCCAGGCCCTGGCCCACCATGAAATGGGCGATCTCCTCAAGCACCGGGCGTATGCCCCGGGCCTGATACTTGCCGACGATGGCAGCGTGCTTGAAGCCTGAAGGCATGAAATTGATTACACCATAGGGCCCTGCTTGCGCAGGTGTCGCATCCCCGCCGGTTCCAGGGGGCTCCGTACAATGAAACCCATGCTCGACGACCGTGCAAGAACCCTGCTCAAGGCCCTGGTGGAGCGCTACATCGCCGACGGCATGCCGGTGGGCTCGCGCACGCTGTCGCGCGCATCCGGGCTGGAACTGTCGCCGGCCACCATACGCAACGTCATGTCCGACCTGGAAGAGCTGGGCCTGATCGCCAGCCCGCACACCAGCGCCGGGCGCATCCCCACGGCGCGCGGCTACCGGCTGTTTGTTGACACCATGCTCACGGCGCGGCCGGTGGACATGAACCACCCGTCGCCCGACATGGCCGCTGCGCGCGAGCAACTGCACCCCGACCAACCGCAGCGCGTGATCGCCCAGGCGGCCTCGCTGCTGTCCAGCCTGTCCAGCTTCGTGGGCGTGGTGACCGCGCCGCGCAAGGCCAGCGTGTTCCACCACATCGAATTCCTGCGCCTGGGCGAGCGCCGGGTGCTGGTCATCATCGTGGCGCCCGATGGCGATGTGCAAAACCGCGTCATCTTCACCGCCCGCGACTTCGTGCAGCGCGAGCTGGTTGAGGCCACCAACTATCTCAACGCCCACTACGCTGGTCTCACGCTCGAAGAAGTGCGCGAGCGCTTGAAGCACGAGATAGACGCCCTGCGTGGCGAGATCGCTGGCCTCATGCAAGCCGCCGTGCAGGCCGGCGAGGCCATGGCCGACAGTGCCGAAACGGTGGTGGTTTCGGGCGAGCGCAACTTGCTGGGCATGCAGGACTTTGGCAACGACATGGGCAGCCTGCGCCGCTTGTTCGATGTATTCGAGCAAAAGACTGAACTCATGCGCCTGCTCGACGTGAGCAGCCGCGCCGAGGGTGTGCGTATCTACATCGGCACCGAGAGCAAGGTCGTGCCTTTTGAAGAGTTGTCGGTGGTGACCGCGCCTTACGAGGTTGACGGCCGCATCGTCGGCACACTGGGCGTTATCGGCCCCACCCGCATGGCCTACGACCGCATGATCCAGATCGTCGACATCACGGCCCGGCTGGTGGGCAACGCGCTGTCGGCCAAGTAGCCAGCCTACGCGGCGCCTAGAATCGCCGCTCCCCC
>JANOLY010000271.1:0-2130 GCA_031420055.1 Burkholderiales bacterium
CTCGCTCAGCGTGGGCTCGGCGGGCGCGTTGCCGTTGTCCAGCGGCATGCGCTTGGCCGCCTTGGCCAGGCGCATCAGGTTCGCTTCCAGGAACTGCACATGCGCCTTGTTCAACTGCCCCGGCGCGGCCACGAAGCACACCGCGCGGGTCCAGAAATCCTTCTGCGCGTAGTGCGATTCGAGCCGCGGGCGGATGGGATCGCCCTCGCCGATATAGAGCTTCTCGCCCTCGCCATCGTCGCGCGGGCCGAGCAGCAGGTACACCCCGGTCTGGCCGAGCTCGTCGCGCTGCTTGACCTGGGGAAGCAAGGCGCGCGGGAAGATCAGCGCCTTGCCGATCCAGTTGGAGCGCTCGACGACGCGCAGGCCGTCGGGGTCGCCGTCGGCGACGAAGATGCGGAGGGAGAAGGGGGTGCTCATGGTCAGTACAACGGCCGAATTGTCGTAACGACGTCACGACAATCGACTGCGGCGGCTACTACGCCCGCAACAGTGCCACGAAGCCCGCTTGCTCGAAGTGATGGTCGTGCGCCAGCGCTTCGCTGAGACCGCGCTCCTTCATCAGCGCGAACGACGCGCAATCCGTGAGGCTCCATGCCTTGTCCATCGTGCGGCGATAGGCTTCAAAGGCTTCGCCGAACTGCAACGAGGTCTGCGGCACAACCTCGATATTTGGATTGCTACGAATCGCATCGACGCCTTGGATCACCATGGCCCGCACAGCAACTTTCGCCAGCGCCGCCAGCAGCTCGTCAAGCACCATCTCCGTGGTGACGATGCGCACCTTTCCGAGAGTGCGAGATGCCGCAGTCGCCCTTTCTTTCCAGTTGTCCTTTGGACTCAGCACGGCCACCCAGTAGCCGGTATCGGCGAAGACCACCTTCACGTGCGATCCCCGCCGCTCCCGTACACCACCTCATCAATTCGCACAGAAAGGTCTGTGGGGACCGAATCCCAAGCACCCGCCGGCGCCGAGCGACCTATGGCGTCAAGCTGCTCCCAGATAGGTGCCACCGATTCGTCATAGCTTGGTGCCTCGTTGCTCACGAGGTTGACTGTGTCCACTCGCGCAAAGCGTTTGAGCATGCGGTCCGAAGTGCTGAACTCCCCGACCCCACGCACGCGCAGGCGCGCCGTTCGGTGCTCGTGCAGTGCATCGAGCACCTTAGCTTCGTCGGCAGTGGAATACCTGCCTTCCACCAGGGATTGAATGCCGCTGGCCTCGACCTGCAACGCAAATCGCCCCGGGCCGACGTTGGCCATTCGCACTTCGCCGGCCACGTCCACGACATCCTCGTAGGTGGCTTCGACCCATTCGGCAAGCCGTTTTCGCGCTCGCGCCGTGTACGCTGCCTCACGCGCGGCTCCGCGAGCACGCGTGAACAGCACCTCGTCGTCGCGAAGCGTCCTCCCAAAGTCACGAAACAACGGGATGACGTTGGCAGGCAGCGAAGTCGGCAACAGGTCATCGTCGTTTGCGGCGGCTATGGCTTGATCAATAAGGGTTACGGCTTCATCGAATTCGTCGGTGAGTTCAAGCTCGCCTTGCTCGCCCGCAATACGAACGCGTTGCAGAGGCACAAGCGCCGAGCCATCCTCGAGCCTGTTGAACTGCAGGCGAAATCCCTTGCCGAAGCCCTTGGGCAAGTTCACGCGGTTCGGATACTTGGCGCGCCAGAGCGCTTTGGCACATTCCAGCACCAGGTTGCGATATGCGATCAACTCCTGGGTGCACTCCACGTCCAGCGCATGCCCAGCGAAGCGCTCGCCGTCGAATCGCAGCGTGGCCATTTCAAATGTGCTGTCTGTGCTCACTGTGGAACCTCCAAGGCACGATTGTCACGCTGGTAGTTTGCATGCGAAAGCCGTCTGCAGTACGGATTGCCGCAAGGCCTGCGCGCGCTTGAGGTTGGTTTCGACCTCGGCCTCGACTTCGCGGACGATGGACAGGCGGCGGTCGACTTCGGCGACGATGCTCGACTGCACAGCGATTGGTGGCACGGGTATCAGAACACTGCCCAGCTTCGAATGCGTAAGACTCACGCCACTCTCGTTGATGCCTGCCTTGTGCCTATCAATTGCATCGACGATGGAAGGTGCGTTGAGCGCCAGCTCCAGGTAACCAGGGAC
>JANOLY010000272.1:0-1618 GCA_031420055.1 Burkholderiales bacterium
CCCACGCCCTGGTGCAACTGCGTGCGGGCGCTGCGCAGCACCGCCGGTTCGACCGCGTCGAGGTCGCTCAAGCGGGCGCTGTCGGCTTCGCGCAGGTAGCGCCGCAAAGATTTGTTGGCCGCCTCCAGCGACCGCCTCAGCTCGCCGTGGACCCAGGCCACTGCACTCAGATCGTCTGTCGCCAGCAGACCCAGGCGCGGCGTGCGCACGGCCACCGCGGGCAGCGCATGGCCGCGCGGGGCGGAGCGGTTCAAGTCGACTGAATCCATGCGCAAATCGTTCCTGGGGCGGGTCGGGTCAGACGATCTTGAAACGGGCCACCGACGTGCTCAACTCCTGCGCCATGCGCGACAGGTCGCGCACCATCTGCGCCGTCGAGCGGGTGCCGTCGGATGTCTGCTCGGTGACCGCAAAGATATGCTGGATGTTGGCCGCCACCACGTTGGCCGAGCGCGCCTCGCGCAGCGCTTCTTCAGAGATGCGCCCGATGAGGTCGGCCAGTTCGCGCGTGACGCGATCGATGTCGCCCAGCGCAGCGCCGGCAGCATCCGACAGGCGAGCGCCCTCCACCACGCCTTGCGTGCTGCGCTCCATGGCAGCCACCGCATCCTGCGTGTCGGTCTGGATGGTGCGCACGATGGCCGCAATCTGGCGCGTGGCGTCGGCAGAACGCTCGGCCAGCCGCTGCACCTCTTCGGCCACCACGCTGAAGCCACGCCCGGCTGCGCCCGCGCTGGCCGCCTGGATGGCAGCGTTGAGCGCCAGCACGTTGGTCTGCTCGGTGATGTCGGAGATCAGCTCGGTGATCTCGCCGATCTCCTGCGAGCTCTCGCCCAGCCGCTTGATGCGCTTGGAGGTGTCCTGGATCTGGTCGCGGATGGTGTTCATGCCGCCGATGGCGTCCTGCACGGCCTGCAAACCGGTCTCTGAAGCGCGCAGCGATTGCCGCGCCACGCTGGCCGTCTCCTGGGCCTGGGCGCTGACGTCGTTGATGCGGCCAGCCATCTTCAGCACCGAGTCACCGGTCTCGCGGATTTCTCGCAGTTGTTCGCCCGACGCTGCCAGCAGTTCGGTCGACGTTTCGTCCACCTGAGCGGTGGTGTCGGTGACGCGGCTGACGGTGCTTTGCACCTGCGTCACCAGCGAGCGCAATTCTTCGACCGTGTAGTTGACGGAGTCGGCAATGGCACCGGTGATGTCTTCGGTGACCGTGGCCTGCTGCGTCAGGTCGCCCTCGGCCACCGCCTGCAATTCGTTCATCAGGCGCAGGATGGCGCCCTGGTTGGCATCGTTGACGCGCTTGGCTTCACGCTCCTGGCGCTCGGCTTCCAGACGCTGCGCGTCGGCCTGGCGCGAGCGGTTGGTCTGGTCCAGCACGAACAGCCGCAGCAGCCCGAAGACCGCGGCAGCCGCCAGCAGCAATGAACCGAGTGCCAATGCCAGCGGCCAGCCGGCCACGCTGCTGCCGGCGGCCAGCGCCTGCTGCAGCCCCTCGAGGCCTTTGCGCAGCGGCTCGGAGTCGGCCACGATCAGCCCCTGCGCCTCGCGCGCCGACACCAGACCCTTCAAATTTCCCAGCACGGCACGGGCCTCTGAACGCGTCGTCTCGAACTGCTTC
>JANOLY010000273.1:0-23871 GCA_031420055.1 Burkholderiales bacterium
CCCCAGGCGCGCCTGCAGTTCGGGTTGCTTGTCCAGCGCGCGCATCACGAAAGCCAGCAGCGCCACGCCGGGCAGCACGGGCTGTCCCGCAAAGTGCCCGGCAAACGCCGGGTGGTCGGCTGGAACCTGGAACCGGCCGCCTTCGGCCAGCGCATCCCGAGCAAAGAGCGCCAGTGCTTGAGCGGTGAGCTTGCCGGTGGCTTCGCGCGGCAACGAGGACACGTGCAGCACCCGTCGAGGCACGAAGGCGGCTTCCAGGTGTTCCCGCAGCGTTTGCAACACCTGCCGCGCAGTGAGCGTGGGCGCGACGACAAAAACCACCAAGCGCGTGACCTGGTCGGCGTGCTCCTCGGGCATCCAGAACGCGCCGTCGACCACACCGGGAATGCGGTTGAGGTGGAAATTCAGGTGCGCCAGCGAACTGCGCTTGCCGGCCACGTGGATGAGGTCGTTGGCGCGGCCGAGCAGGCGGAAGTGGTGTTCGTCCTGCAACTCCAGCACATCGGCCAGCGGCGTGGGTTCCAGCACATGGCCGCCGTCCACCAAAAAACGCTCCGCGCCGGTCTCGTCGCGCTCACCCCAGACACGCAGCGCGCCCAGCGTTTGCCAGCTTTCACCGGCCGTGGTGCGGCGTGCGGCGACCTGCCCGGCTTCGGTGCAGCCGTAAATTTCGACCAGGCGGCCCCGGCAAGCCGCTTCGGCCTGCTGGGCCAGCTGGGGTGACAGCGGCGCGGTGGCCGACAGCAACAGTTGCACCCGCGGCAACACCAACCCGGCCAGCAGCAGCATCTTCAAGTGGAACGGTGTGGTCACCAGCGCGCGCGGCTCGGGCACTTCGGCCAGCACGCTTGCGATGTCGGCCGCAAAGAAGGGCCGGCCGGCGTCGAAGCTGGCGCCGCCCAGCAGGGCCAGCATCACCGTCGACTCGAATCCGTAGCTGTGCTGTGCCGGCACCGTGGCCACCACGTTCAGGCCTTGCAGGGTGGGCCACTCGCACAGCGCGGCCAGGCGTTCGGCCTCGGCGGCGATGTTCAGCACCAGTGCGCCCCAGCGCTTGCCATGCGGCTGCGGCGCGCCGGTGCTGCCGCTGGTGAGCAGGCGCACCGCTTGCAGATCGGCCGGGATGAGCGGCACTTGCGTGGCTGGCGCGGCGTCTGCGGGCACGGCGATGAAAACGCTTTGCAGACCGCCGACATCGAGTGCCGCATCGTCCACCAGCGCGTACGGCGTGGTGCCCGGTGCCGCGCCCGCGCCGTGCAGCGCGCGCAGCGTTTCGGGCCGCGCGTTGGGCGGCATCAGGCTGCATTGCCCGCGCAGCAGCGCCGCGGCCAGGCCGAGCGCAAAGTGGTAGCGGTCCTGGCACAGGTTGACGGGCTCGCCGTCGGCGGGCAGGGTCAGCGCCAGCGCTTGGGCCTCACCCAGAAACTGCGCCGCGCTGATGGCCACGCCGTGGCGCCATACCAGCGGGCGGGCGAGGTCCCGCGGGGCCAGCAGGGGCAAGGCGGCGGAATTCATCTTGGCGTGGATGTGCCCGTGGCGCGCCAGGCCCGCAGCACACGGCCCAGCGTGACGCGCTCGAATTCGGGGTGGCAGTGGTAGCGCCAGAAGTGTTCGCCGACAAAAAACAGCACCGCCGACAGCGGCGTGAGCACGGTGCAGAAGAACGACCACCCGGCCCAGGGTGCCAGCAGGTACAGCGCCAGCGACAGCACGATCATGGCCACGAAGTAGCCCGTCCACACGGCAGTGAGCTGGCGCGTGTAGATGCGCATGGCCGGCGTGAAATCGGTGTGGATGCGCTGCGCCATCATCGTGATGAGCGCGGTGCTGCCCGGCCTCAGTGTCACGCCGAAGGCACAGGCCAGCATGGCATGCACGGCGGCGTGCTGCAGCACATACAGGCGGTTGACATCAGCGCCGCCGCGCATCACCACGGCCACCAGCAGCGCCGTCAGCGCCGCAGCACCCAGCAAGGTGGGCGCGTGGCGGCGGGCCAGCCCGGCGGCAAACATCGGCACCAGCATCGGGCCGAAGAGGGCGGCCACCGACCACACGCGGTCGGGCCACCAGGCCATCAGCGCATACGACATCAGCGCATAGGCCGCCAGGGCTGCCCCAGCCGCCACGATGCGCCAGTTCGGCATGGCCGCCTACTTGGTGCGGTGCTGTGCCACGTGGGCGGCCAGGCTGCGCAGCGACTGAAAGATCTGGTGGTTGTTCTCGTCGTCCGAACGCAGCTGAAAACCGTAGCGGTGCGAGACCTCGAGTGCCACTTCCAGGATGTCGATGGAGTCCAGACCCAGGCCGTCACCAAAGAGTGAGGCGCCGGGGTCGATTTCGGCGGCCGGCGTCTCGAGGTTCAGCGCCTGCACAAACAGCGCCGCCAGCTCGGCTTCCAACGCCGGCAGGTCGGTGGTCAACGGGACTGCGGGGGCGGTGGGAAACTCGGACAAAAAACCTCCTTCTGCGGGCCACGGCTGTGTCGCAACAAACGGGAAGATTCTAGGCGGCGCTGATGACTGGGCCGGCAAGGCGTTGCGGTGCCAGTCCGTCAAGCCGGCGGCACTCAGGCGCGCGCAAAAAGCAGGGTCGCGTTGGTGCCGCCAAAGGCGAAAGAGCTGCTGATGGCGGCTCGCAGCTGCGGCGCCGCGGCGCCGGCCTGTGGCACCAGGTTCAGGCCCAGCGCCGGGTCGGGGCTGTTGCAGTGTGCGTTGGGCGGCAGCTGGCGCCGGTGCACGGCCAGCACGGTGATGACGGCTTCGAGCGCGCCCGCGCCGCCCAACAGGTGACCGTGCAGGGCCTTGGTGGAACTGACACGCAGTTCGTCGGCCGCGCCGCCCCACACGCCGCGCAGGGCTGCGGCCTCGACGGCGTCGCCCACCTTCGTGGCGGTGCCATGGGCGTTGCAGTAACCGACGTCTGCGGGCTCCAGGCCGGCCTGCTGGAGCGCCGCGCGCAGGGCACGCTCCTGGCCGCCGACATCGGGTTTGGTCAGGTGTGTGGCGTCGCAGCTCAAGCCCCAACCGGCGAGTTGCGCGTAGACACGGGCGCCGCGAGCCCGGGCGCGTGCTGCCGTTTCAAGCACCAGGAAGGCCGCGCCCTCTCCGAGGACGAAGCCGCTGCGGTCGCTGGCAAAGGGCCGGCAGGCCTGCGCGGCCTCACCCGGCGCAAAGGCGGCCAGCGTCATCATGGCCTGCCAGGCCAGCACGACACCGGGAACGAGCAGCGCTTCACTGCCGCCGGCAATGGCGACATCGATCTCGCCGTGGCGCAGCGCCTTGGCCGCTTCGGCGATGGCCACGGCTGACGAGGCACAGGCCACCGAGTAGGTGATGACCGGCCCCTGCACGCCCAGGCGCATGGCCACATGCGCTGCAGGTGCGTTGGGCATGAAGGCGGGAATGCTCAGCGGCGGCATGCGCCCACCGCTGCGGTAGGCCGTTTCCAGCGCGGCGGCACCGCCCATGCCGCAGCCGAGGTACACGCCGACACGCTCGCGGTGGGCGTCGAGCAGGCCGCCGGCGTCTTGCACGGCCAGTTCCGCAGCGGCCACAGCAAGTTGGCTGACGCGGTCCACACCGGCCAGTTGCAGCTTGGAAAACCAACGGCTTTCGTCAAACACCACGGCGGCGGCGGCGGCGGGCCGGGCCAGGTCAGGCAAGATCGGCCGCACGGCCGACTCGCAGCGCAGCAAGGCGTCGAACATGGCCTGGGCATCGTCCCCGTGGGGCGAGACCACCCCCACGCCTGAGACGACGAGCTCGTTCACCGATCCGCGACGGTGTGCGCGGCGCGCAACCGGTCGACGATCTCAGCCAGTTCGGCCAGCGTGTCGAGATTGCCTTTGTTGTCGGGGATGGTGATGGCGTACCTGTCTTCCACCTCGAAGAGGAACTCGACCAGGGCCAGCGAATCGACGCCCAGCGCACGCATCGATGTGTGGGCCTCCAGGGTGGCGGGGTCGAGCCCGTACTTGTCCTGGATCAGGGTCTGCAATTCCTTCAGCGAACTCATTGTCTCGGTTCCATTTGCCTGCTCGCGCGAGGTTGCGGTCACAGGGCGCCAGCCCTTCAGCTAGTCGACCAAGCGCAGAGTCATGATAGCCGCTCGCCCTGGGCGAATCAGCCGCACAGGCGTGACAACTGGGCGTGTTTGACCCCGTGCGCACGCGATGGCGGCCAGGCCGCCGCAACACCCTGCGCTGGGGTCGCCGTTGAGGGTGTTCCCGGGCGGCGGCGCGGGCTGGATGCGGTGGAACCGGTGACGTTCAGGCGCGCGACGCCCTACCAATCCCGGCCGCTTCAGTCGTAGGCCTTGTCCTGCGAGCGCATCCCCGTCCACGTGAAGCCGATGCCGGCCGACGCACCCGTCGTGCGCTGCACCAGGGGGCTGGCGCGGTTGCTTGCGCCGGCGACAGTGTCGACCCGCGCAAAGGCGAACAAGAACCAGTCGGGCGCCACGCGCATGCCGCCGCTGATGCCCGCGCGCAGGCTGATCAGCCCGGCCTTGGCGTCATACGCCGGGCGACCCGGCCGGGCGTAGCGCGGCGCCACGCCGTAGAAGGTGTCGGTGAGCCTGTCACTGCCGACGAGCGCGCCGACATTCAACCCCCAGCCGCTGCCGCCCGCGGTGCGTGTGCTCCAGCTCAGCTCGGGCTCGAAAGCCAGGCCGCGCGAGGCGAAGCCGTCGCTCAGGTCGAACACCCCGCGCAGTGGAAACTGCGCTTGCAGCCGGCCTGTGCCGGCCAGCGGCAGCGCCAGCGCTCCCAGTTGCAGCTTGAGCCGTGGGCCGAACTCGACCAGCGTGCCGATGTCGGGCATGCCCTGGCGCGCGCGGCTCTCGTTGGCGCGCGAACCAAAACTGCCGGCAAAACCGACGTCGATCTCGACCGCGGGCGTTTTCAGTGCGCGCAGGCCTATGGTGTTGTTCTCCGATCGCAGCCATTTGCCGCGGTAGATGGCATACGGCAGCACCACCGTGCGCTGTACCTGCTGGTCTGCGCCCGGGTAGGCCTGCTGCGTGGTACTGATGCCCACGGCGCCGATCTCCCACAGCGGCTGGGGCCCGGGCTCGCCTTGCGCCTGCACTGACGCGGCCGTGTGCGCGCCGAGCAGCAGCGCAAAGAACAGGTGAGCAGACTTGGACATCGCTTTCCTCTGACGAAGCGACGCATGGTATGCGCCGGCCAAGCCTGGCGCGCCTGAGCGACCGCGTGCGCTGGCGGCACGTGCAGGGGAAACAAGCCAGGCTTTCGGGCCCAAGCCGCTGGCATCATGCGCTGGCTGCCCCCGCAGACACCCAACCCCCGCAGAAGGAGCCGGCGCCATGCGCATCCTCGAACGCAACGTCTATGTCGGCCCGTCGCTGTACGCGCACTTTCCCGTCATCAGGCTGGTGATGGACCTGGGCCCGCTGGAGGCCTGGCCCACAGGGCGGCTGGGTGGCGCCTATGTCGATGCACTGCTGGCCGCGCTGCCCGGGCTGCACGAACACGGCTGCTCGTATGGCGAGCCGGGCGGCTTCATCCGCCGCATGCGCGAAGGTGACGGCACCTGGCTGGGCCATGTCTTCGAGCATGTGGCCATTGAGCTGCAGAACATCGCCGGTGAAGACGTCACCTTTGGCAAGACGCGCAGCGTCGATGGCCGGCCCGGCGTCTACACCGTGGTCTACGAATACGCGCAGCGCGACGAAGGCATCGAGGCCGGCGAGCTGGCCACGCAGCTGCTGTGCTCGCTGTTGCCCGAGGCGGTGCAGCCCGAAGGCAGCGTTCCCGCGGGCTGGGCCTGGGCCACGGCGCGTGACGAGTTCATCCGCTACGCGCAGCGCCGCGCGCTGGGGCCGTCCACGGCCAGCCTGGTCAAGGCGGCTGAAGAACGCGGCATCCCGTGGCTGCGCTTGAACGAGCAAAGCCTGATCCAGCTGGGGCACGGCAAGTACCAGCAGCGCATCCAGGCCACGGTCACCGGCCGCACCAGCCACATTGCGGTGGAGCTGGCGCAGGACAAGGAAGAGACCAACAAGATCCTGGCCCAATGCGGCCTGCCCGTGCCGCAGCAAGAACTGGTGCGCAGCGCCGACCGCGCCGTGCGCGCGGCAGAAAAGCTGGGCTACCCCGTCGTCACCAAGCCCTACAACGGCAACCACGGCCGCGGCATCAGCGTCAACCTGGCCACGCCCGAGGCCGTGCGCGCGGGCTTTGAAGCCGCGGCCGAGCATTCCAGCGCGGTCATCGTCGAGACCTTTGTGCAAGGCGAGGACCACCGCTTGCTGGTCGTCAACGGCGAGCTGGTGGCCGCCACGCTGCGCACCCCGGGGCTGGTGGTGGGCGACGGCCTGCACAGCGTGCGGGCGCTGGTCGACACCGTCAACCAGGACCCGCGGCGCGGCGTCGGCCACGAGAAGGTGATGACACGCATCGAGATGGACGCGCAGGCCGAGATGATGCTCAAAAGGCAAGACCTGACCCCCGACGACACCCCCGCTGCGGGCCGCGCGGTGCTGTTGCGCAGCACGGCCAACCTGTCCACCGGCGGCACGGCCACCGACGTGACCGATGTCATCCACCCCGACAACCGCGAGATGGCCGTGCGTGCCATCAAGGCCATCGGCCTGGACGTGGGCGGTGTTGACTTCCTGTGCCCCGACATCACCGAGAGCTACAAGACCGTGGGCGGCGGCATCTGCGAGGTCAATGCCGCGCCGGGGTTTCGCATGCACGTGGCCCCCAGCGTGGGCACGCCGCGCGACGCCGCCGGGCCCGTCATCGACATGCTGTTCCCGCAGGGATCTCCCTCACGGGTGCCGATCGCCGGCATCACCGGCACCAACGGCAAGACCACCACCAGCCGCATGCTGGCGCACATCACCAAGATGGCCGGCTACACGCCGGGGCTGACCACCACCGACGGCGTCTACATCGACGGCCAGCGCACCGTGGAAGGCGACATGACCGGCCCGGTGGCCACGCGCATGGTGCTGGCCGACCCCAGCATCGACATCGCCGTGCTCGAGCTGGCCCGCGGCGGCCTGCTGCGCGCCGGCATGGGCGTGCCCTACATCAACGTGGGCGCCGTGCTCAACGTGAAGAGCGACCACTTGGGGCTCAGGGGCATCGACACGCTGGAGCAGCTGGCGGAGGTCAAGCGCATCGTGGTCGAAGTGGCGCGCGACTGCGCGGTGCTCAACGCCGACGACGACAACGTCATCCGCATGAGCGCGCACACCGACGCCAAGCACCTGTGCTACGTCACCACCGACCCGCAGCACGCGAACTCTGGAGCCATCGTGCGCGAACACATCCGCGCCGGCGGCCGCGCCTGCGCGCTGGAGCATGGCGTGAACGGCCAGATGATCACGCTGTACGACAAGGGCCGGCACATCCCGCTGATGTGGACGCACCTGATCCCGGCCACCATGGAGGGCCGCGCCATGCACAACGTGCAAAACGCGATGTTTGCCGCGGCGCTGGCGTTTTCACTCGACATCAAGCTCGATGCGATCCGCCAAGGCCTGCGCACTTTCGACACCACCTTCTTCCAGGCCCCCGGGCGCATGAACGTGTACGACGAGCACCCCTTCAAGGTGATCTTCGACTACGCCCACAACGCCCACGCCGTGGGTGTGATGGCCGACCTGGCACAGCGCCTGGACGTGCGCGGCCGGCGCATCGTGGTGGTGGCCGGGCCGGGCGACCGGCGCGATGACGACATCCGCAACATCGCCCTGGCCGTGGCCGGCCGCTTCGACCACTACATCTGCCGCCGCGACGACGGCCTGCGCGGACGCGCCAGCGACGAGGTGCCGCAGATGATCGCCGCCGTGCTGCGCGAGCAGGGCGTGCCCGAGTCGGCCATCACGGTCCGTCCCGATGAACAAGAAGCCATCGACGCCGCGCTGCGCATGGGCCGGCCGGGCGACCTGCTGCTGGTGTTTGCCGACGCGCTCACGCGCAGCTGGAAGCAGGTGACCAAGTTCAAGGCCGATGGCGCTGCAAGCGCCGCACCGGCAGCGGCACCGGCGCGGCCCACCGCCTTGCAGGCCGAGGCAGTGCCCGACGAGACCCTGGCACGCGCCGCGAGCGACGACGACGCGCTGCAGGCCGCGGGCTTCGTTCGCGACGAACGCGGACTGCGCTTCGTCGGCGAAGCGGCCGATTAGGCCCGCCAGCGTGGTCGACAACGGCGACGAACCGCAGCACGCGTTCGAGGACTCGCGCCGACTGCCCGGACCCAACCGCTGGTTTGCCAGCAGCGCCGTGGTGCTGACGGCGCACACCGCCGCGGCCAGCGACGACGCAGCGCTGCGGGCCTGGGCACAGCGGGTGCGCACGCTGTGCGCAGCACTCGGCTGGCCCGACCCGCAGCCCCATGCGCAGCGCCAGGCGACTGAAGCAAGCTTGGCCTTCGCCGCGCCCGAAGACATGCTGTTCACCGCCACCGAAGTCAACGAATGGGCCTGGGAGCGCAGCGCTGACGATCACAACCCGCTGGCCGCGCAAGGTTTGCAAGCCACCCAGTCCAGCGGCGCCCAGGCCGGCGTCGTCGCCGCCCACTTCAAGGCCCGCGCCAGGCAGGAACACGCCCTCCCGCTGGCGCGGTTGAAGGCCGCGGCGCGCCAGCGCGGCGTGCCGCTGTTCGAGGACGACGACACGCTGTCGCTGGGCGCTGGCAGCGGCAGCCGCTGCTGGCCGCGTGCCGCCCTGCCCTTGCCGATGGACGTGCCCTGGGCGGTGCTGCACGACGTGCCCACGCTGCTGATCACCGGCTCCAACGGCAAGACCACCACCACACGCTTGCTGGTGGCCATGGCCGCGGCGGGTGGCTTCACGGCAGGCAGTTGCAGCACCGAAGGCGTGGTCGTGGCGGGGCAGCAGATCGCCAGCGGCGACTACTCGGGCCCGGCCGGCGCGCGCACCGTGCTGCGCCACCCCGCCGTGCAACTGGCGGTGCTGGAAACCGCCCGCGGCGGCATCCTGCGCCGCGGCCTGGCGGTGCAGCGCGCCAACGCCGCACTGGTCACCAACGTCAGCGCCGACCACCTGGGCGAGTACGGCGTAGCCAGCGTGCAAGACATCGCCCACGCCAAGCTGGTGGTGGCGCGCGCCGTGGCCGAGGGCGGCACCCTGGTGCTCAATGGCAACGACTCGGTGCTCATGGCCGTGGCCGCCGCCACGCCCCACGTGCAGGCCGTGCAGGCCGTCGGGCGGCTGGCACTGTTTGCGCAGGACCACGGCCACCCGGCCTTGTGCGCCCTGCGCGCGGCCGGCGGCAGCACCTGCGGCGCGCAGCAGGGCCGCTTGCTGCTGTCGGCGGCGGGGCAGGAAGTGGACCTGGGCGAGGTCGCGCGCATGCCGCTGACGCTGAACGGCGCGGCCGGCTACAACCTGGAAAACATCGCCGCAGCCGTGCTCATGGCCCGTGCCATCGGCGTGCCCGATGCGGCCGTGAAGCAGACCCTGGCGCAGTTCGGCACGCGCGCCGCCGACAACCCCGGCCGGCTGGAGCACTGGGTGCATCGCGGCGCCACCGTGTTGATCGACTACGCCCACAACCCCGATGGCCTGGCCCAACTGCTGCAGGTGGCGCGCGCGCTGCAGCCCGCGCGGCTGGGCCTGCTGCTGGGCCAGGCAGGCAACCGCGACAACGACGCCATTGCCGCGCTGGCACAGGCGGCGGCGCTCGCGTCGCCGGACCTGGTCGTCATCAAGGAACTGCCCGCCATGCTGCGCGGCCGCGCGCTGGGTGAGGTCAGCGCGCTGCTTCAGGCGGCGCTGCAGGCAGCCGGCCTGCCGCCACAGCGGGCCGTGCTCCAGCCCGACGAGGAAAGCGCCGCCCGAGCCCTGCTGGACTGGGCCGGCCCCGGCGACGTGGTGGTGCTGCCCGTGCACACCGCTGCGGTGCGCCAGCGGCTGGCCAGCGACCTGGCCACGCACCTGCCCCCGAACACGGCAGCGCCACCGCCCGCAAGCCACGACTGACCAAAGCGCCGGCGATGCGAGCAGTCAGGCGCGTGGCGCTGCGCCGCTGCGCCAGGCCCATGTTCGCCAGCGCACAGACAGGCGGCGAACGCGGTCAAGAAAATACGCTACCCCCACCCCAAGAATGCGCATGAACACGATGCCCAACATGAGCGGCCAGACCGGTGCAGCGCTGTGTGCGGCCCTGTGCCTGGCAGGCTGCGCGCTGACCACACCCGGCCCGGTCAGCCCCGGTGCGCCCGGCGGCGCGACAACGGCAGGCGCAGCCACTGCAAATGCGCCCGGGGGCTACGTCTGGTCACGCTCCATGGAAGCCAAGCGCAAAGCGCTGGACAAAGCCGTAGCGGGAACCGGCATATCGGTGCTTCGCACGAAGGACAACCAACTGCAGGTCAACGTGCCCAGCGAGTTTTCCTTCGACACCGACAGCGCCGCCATCACGCCGGGCATGCGCCCGGTGCTGGACGAGTTTGCCCAGGACCTGAACATACCGCTGCTGTCACGCATGGTGGTGCTGGTGGTGGGCCACACCGACAGCCGCGGCAGCCTCGCTGTCAACGACGCCTTGTCGCTGGCGCGTGCCACCCGTGTGGGCCGGTACCTGGAGAGCAAGGGCATCTCCAGCGGGCGCATCGCCGTCGAAGGCCGCGGCGAGCGACAGCCCTTGGTCGACAGCACCCAGAACTACGGGCTGGCGCTGAACCGGCGTGTCGAGATGTTCCTGCGCGAAACACCGCAGTAGCTGCGACGCCGCGCCGGTAGCGGTCTCACACCCGGATGTAGATGCGCCGGCGGTCCAGCCACCAGGCCAGCAGCGCGTACAGCGCCAGGTTGGCGCAGGCAAAGAGAAACGAACCCAGGCGCGGGTCGCCGGCCCACTGGCCGATGCCTGCGAACACGTTCTTGTAAACCCAGGGCAGCGGGCTGGTCCACAGCGGCTGGCCTTGCTCGCCCACACCGTCCTGCCAGCGCAGCAGCGCCAGCACGCGCGGCACGAAGCCGCTGAGCACGAAGACGAAGAGCGGGTTCTTGCCGAAGACTTCGAAGAACGTGGCCCAGCCGGCCAGCTCACGCGGCTGCTTGCGGATGTCGATGAGGTGGATGAATGCCGCCAGCGTCATCATCGCCAAACCCGTGGTGTGCAGCACGTAGCTGCTGGTCCAGATTTTCTTGTTCAGCGGCATTTGCAGCTGCCACAGGTAGGCCGCCACCAGCAGCAGCGTGGCCCACAGGAACAGCCGCGCCACCAGCGCCGCGTTGATGGGCCCGGCCACCACCATGCGGCCCACCCACCAGCCCAGCAGCACCTGGGCCACGGCGGGCGCGGTGCTGGCCAGGCCTTCGGGGTCGAACGGCACGCCCTCGCCCTTGTAGAGGTGTGCGGTGCCGAGCAAGGCCTTGTCGATGTCCGTGCCGAACCAGCCCTGCAGGCTGTAGGGGTCGCCTGGGGCGCCCCACACCAGGCAGGCCAGCGCATAGCCCACCAGCAGCGCCGCGGTGGCCCACAGCGGCCCGGCCGCGCCGCGGCGCCCGAACAGCCAGACGATGACTGCGGCGGCACCAAAACACAGCGCGATGCGCTGCAGCACACCCATGACGCGCAAGGTCTCCCACTGGCGCAGCACCAGCTCGCCCTCGGCGCTCCAGCGCACAAAGGGGCTGGCGTTGAGGAAAAGGCCGATCAGGAAGATCAGCAGCGTGCGCCGCACCACCTTGGCCCAGAAGGCGCCGGCCGGCCCGGCCAGCAAGCCCGGCATCACAAAGGCCAGGGCGTTGCCCACGGCAAACAAGAAAAACGGGAACACCAGGTCGGTGGGCGTGCAGCCGTGCCAGGGCGCATGGGCCAGCGGCGGGTACAGAAAGCTCCAGCTGCCGGGGTTGTTGACCAGGATCATCAGCGCCACGGTGGCGCCGCGAAACACGTCCAGCGAGCGAAATCTCGCTGTCATGCGCTCACGCGGGTTGCGCGGGCCGGCGCTGCGTCAGTGGCACGGACGCGGCGGCTGCGTTGGCCCCAGCGCGGCCCGCTCGGCCCGCTCGGCAAGCTGTCACGCCAGCGCCTCATGCACGCTGCCATCGGCAGCCTCCAGCCGGCGCCGGGCCTGGTCCGCGTCGATACCGGCGCGCAGCATCACCACCGCCACCTTCACGCTCGAATCACACGCCGCCAGGGCCTGGCGCGCAGCGTCTTCGCTGGCGCCGCTGGCGCGCACGGTCAGCGCCAGAGCGCGGCGCGCCAGCTTGGCGTTGGTGGCGCGCACGTCCACCATCAGGTTGCCGTAGACCTTGTTCAGCCGCACCATGACGCTGCTGCTGAAGGTGTTGAGCGCCATCTTCTGCGCCGTGCCGGCCTTCAAGCGCGTGCTGCCGGAGATGACCTCGGGCCCGGTGTCCAGCACCACGCCGATGTGCGTGGCCGCGGCCAGCGGCGCACCGGCGTTGTTGACGATGCCCACGGTCAGCGCGCCGGCCGCGCGGGCCGCATCGGCGGCGCCCATTGCGTAGGGCGTGCCGCCGGAAGCGGCCAGCAGCAGAACCACGTCGTGCGCGGTGGGCTGCAGCGCGCGCAGGTCGGTGCCGCCTTGTTCGCGGTCGTCCTCGGCGCCTTCCACGGCCACGAACATGGCGCGCTCGCCGCCGGCCAACAGCGCCGGCGAGCGTTCACGCGGCCACGAAAAAGTGGGGTGCAGCTCGACACTGTCCAGCACGCCCAGCCGGCCGCTGGTGCCGGCACCCACGTACACGATGCGCCCGCCGGCGCGCAGCCGTGGCACGGCAGCGTCCACGGCCTGCGCAATTTGCGCTGCGGCGGCCTGCACGGCGGCCGCGGCCAGGGCCTGGTCGGCCAGCAAGGCGGCCACCAGGGCGGGCGTGTCGTAGCGGTCCAGCCCGGCGTGGTCGGGGTGGGGTTGTTCGGTGCGCAGCGAAGTGGTCATGGGTCGGTCAGGAAACGTTCAAGGCAGACGCACGGCGTGGCGTGAACTGAGCTGACCCCAACGGTCCACCGCGCTGACCACCAGCGCGTCAGCCCCTGCCGTGGCCACACTGCGTTCGCCCCCGGGTTGCACGCTGAAGTGCCACTGCCCGGCGCTGCGCCGCCACACCGCCCATTGCGCCACCACACTGCCGGCGGCGGGCTCGATGAGTGCCTGCCCGGCGCCCAGCCGCAGCGTCGGCGCCGCGGGCGCGGCGGGCTGCGGCGTGCTGCCGCGCCAAGGCGTAGGCGGCACCAGGGCCGGCACGGCATAGGGGCCCGCCTGCAGCTGCGTAGTCACGCCGCCGCGGTCTTGCATCAGGGCGGCCATGCTGAAGTGGATGTGCCCGGTAGCGGCCGGCCGGCTGCGTTGCACGGCTACCTGGTCGATGATCTCGCGCGCCGCCCAGGCCCGCGGGCCGATGGCTTCGCCCCTGGAAACCTGGCTGGTGTACAGGCCGGCCCAGACATGGCGGCCCTGTGTGTTCTGCGCCAGCCAGTAGTCCAGCAGCACCGGAAACTGCTGGCCCGCGCGGTCTATGGGCCAGTACAGCTGCGGCGCCAGGTAGTCCATCCAGCCCTTCTGGAACCACAGCTCGACATCGGCGTAGAGTTTGTCGTACTGGCTGAAGCCCGTGATGCCCGCCGGCCGCAGTTCGGGCTTGCCGATGCCGAAGGGGCTGACACCCAGCCGCGCGCCGGGCCGTTCGCGCAGTACCGTTTGGTAGAGCGCTTGCACCAGGTTGTCGACATTGGACCGGCGCCAGTCATCGCGGGCCAGCGTGCCGCCGCCTGCGACATAACGCGCAAACGACTCGTTATCCGGAAAGGGCACCTCACCACCGCCGCCGCCCGGTTGGGCGATGGGATAGGGGTAGAAGTAGTCGTCGATATGCACCCCGTCCACTGCATAGCGGCGCAGCACATCGGCCACCACGGCCAGCGTCTGGGCCGCGGCGGCGGGCTCGCCGGGGTCCATCCACAGCTGCTCGCCATAACGCTTGACCAGCGCCGGTTGGCGCTGCGACAGGTGCTGCGGCGACAGCGCCGACTTGGCACTTTGCTGGCGCGCGCGGTAGGGGTTGAGCCACACATGCAGCTCGATGCCGCGCTGGTGCGCCTGCGCCACCCAAAAGGCCAGTGGGTCCCAGGGCGGCTCGTCGGCCAGCCAGGGGCCGCGGCCTTGTTCGCCGCTGAGGTATTCGGTCCAGGGTTCCAGGGCCGACGGGTAGATGGCGTCGGCCGACGGGCGCACTTGCAAGATCAGCGCGTTCAGGCCGATCTGCCGCGCGCGGTCCAGCATCGCCAGCGCCTCGGTGCGTTGGGCCTGGCCGCTCAGGCCGGGCTTGCTGGGCCAGTCGATGTTGGCCACCGTGGCCACCCAGGCGGCGCGAAACTCGCGCGGCTCGGGCGGCGGCAGTTCGGTCGCGCTCAGCGGTGCCAGGGCAGGCGGGGCCGGCGCATGGGTCACGCTGGAGCAGGCTGCCAGGCCAGCAAGGGCCGCAGCCGCCAGGACCAGGGTCAGCAGTGGGATGGGCGCTTTGTTCATCGGCAGATGCTAAAGCCGCCACTTTGCGTTTCTGCCTGGGGTAGACATCATGCTCTGAGCATCCGTGGTCGCGCTGGCAATCACCCCACCGCCCAGACAGACCTCGCCGTCGTACAGCACGGCGGACTGCCCCGGGGTCACGGCCCATTGCGCGGCATCGAAGTGAAGCGCAAAGCCTTGCTCGTCGGGAACGAAATCGCAAGCCGCGTCAACCTGGCGGTAGCGCGTCTTGGCCCCATGGCGGCCCGGGGGCGGCGGCACACCGGCCACCCAGCTGCAGTCGGCAGCGGTCAGCGCACTCGACAACAGCGCCGGGTGCTCATGGCCCTGCACCACGCGCAAGGTGTTGTGGGCGATGTCCTTGTGCGCCACGAACCACGGTGCGTGCTCGCCACCGCCGTCTTTGACGCCGCCTATGCCCAGCCCTTGGCGCTGGCCCAGTGTGTAAAAGCTCAGGCCCACATGACGGCCCAGTTCGCGCCCACGTTCATCGAGCATGGGCCCCGGCGTGGGGGCCAGGTACTGCTGCAGGAATTCGCGAAAGGGCCGCTCGCCGATGAAGCAAATGCCGGTCGAGTCCTTCTTCTTCGCATTCGGCAGGCCGATCTCCAGCGCGATGCGGCGCACCTCGGTCTTGTGCAGCTCACCCACCGGGAACAGCGTGCGCGACAGCTGCGCTTGTGTCAGCCGGTGCAGGAAATAGCTTTGGTCCTTGGCCGGGTCCAGGCCCTTCAGCAGCTCGAACGCTGACGCGATGCCGCGCACGCGCGCGTAGTGCCCGGTGGCGATGTGCTCGGCCCCCAGCCGCAGGGCATGGTCGAGAAAGGCCTTGAATTTGATCTCGGCGTTGCACAGCACGTCGGGGTTGGGGGTGCGGCCGGCCTGGTATTCGCGCAGGAATTCGGCGAAGACGCGGTCCTTGTATTCGGCCGCGAAGTTGACGTGTTCCAGCTCGATGCCCAGCACATCAGCCACGGCCGCGGCGTCGACAAAATCGACGTTGGATGAACAGTATTCGCTGTCATCGTCGTCTTCCCAGTTCTTCATGAAAATGCCGACGACTTCATGACCCTGGCGCTTGAGCAGCCAGGCACTGACGGCCGAATCCACACCGCCGCTCAAGCCCACCACCACGCGCTTTTTCATGCGCCGGATTATCCGGCCGGGGTGGCGCGCGAACCGGCGCTCAGCAAGCCAGCATCTGCGAGCGCTTTCGGATGAGATCGCGGGCCCGGGTCATGGCGTAGGACAAGGCCTCTTCGGCCGATGTCCAGCGGTGGCCGCAGGCCAGGCTGTCGTCGCGCCAGGCCTCGCGTTGATGGTTGTGGTGATCGCCCTGCACGCGGTTGACGACCACCGCGGCGATGTAGCCCTGACCACGCGGTGCGTCCAGGGCTCCGGCGAAGATGCGGTAGTCGCCTTCCAGGCATTCGTCGAATCGCATGGTCTGGTCCTCGTTCGATCGAGCCCTGCCCGGGCCCGGGGTGCCTTGCGGTGCGCGATGATGGGCGCGACGCCACGGGCCCGCCATCCCCCTGGGGGGGGCTGTGCATGGGATCATCGTCATCCCCGGTGATGACGTGGAAGTGACTGCTATGACGACACTCAATCCGCCCGCAGCCTACCTGCGCCAGCCCACCCTGCATGGCGACACCGTCGTCTTCGTCAGCGACGACGACCTCTGGCGCGTCAGCACACAAGGCGGCGTGGCGGTGCGCCTGACCGCCGGCCTGTCCGAACCAGCCACACCCTGCCTGTCGCCTTGTGGCCAGTGGCTGGCCTACGCCGGGCGCGACGAGGCCCACAGCGAGGTCTGGCTGATGCCCGCGGCCGGTGGCGCGACGCGGCGGCTGACCTGGCTGGGCAGCGACCTGGCCGTGCGCGGCTGGACGCCCGACGGCCACATCGTCTTTTGCAGCAACCACGGCCAGCCCTTTTTTCGCAACTGGCACGCCTTCACGCTCGACCCCGCCGGCGGCCTGCCCGCGCGCGTGCCGTTGGGGCAAATCAACCACCTCGCCTTCGGCCCCGGTGGCCGGCGGCTGATCGGCCGCAACACCGTGGACCCGGCACGCTGGAAGCGCTACCGCGGCGGCACGGCCGGGCACATGTGGATAGAGGCCGAAGCCGACGCGCCTGGCTTGGCGTTCCGCCGCATGACCGAGCTGCAGGGCAACCTGGCGTGCCCGATGTGGCTGCACGGGCGCGTGTTTTTCCTTAGCGACTTCGAAGGCACGGGCAACCTGTACTCCTGCGCGCCTGACGGCAGCGGCCTGCAGCGGCACACCGACCACGGCGACTTTTATGCCCGCCACGCCAGCAGCGACGGCACGCGCGTGGTCTACCAGTGTGGTGCCGAGCTGTGGCTGTACGACGCGGCCAGCGACAGCACGCACCGCATCAACGTGGCGCTGCCCTCGGCCCGCACCCAGGCGGCACGCCGCTTCGTGCCCGCGGCCGAGCACCTGCAAGGCGTGCAGCTGCACCCACAAGGCCACAGCCTGGCGCTGGATTTGCGCGGCCAGGTCAACACCATGGCCCTGTGGGAAGGCGCCGTGCACCGCCACGGCCGCGCTGGCGCCCGCCAGCGCCTGGGCCAGTGGCTGGCCGACGGCCAAACGCTGGTGGCCGTCAGCGACGCCTCGGGCGAAGACCGCATCGACCTGCACCGCCCCGGCGCGCCCACCACCACGCTGCCCTGGGACCTGGGCCGCGTCACCGCGCTGAAATCCGCGCCGGTGGGTGCGCAGCTGGCCATCGCCAACCACCGCAACGAACTGTTCGTGGGCGACCCGCTGACCGGCACGCTGCTGCGCCTGGAGCACAGCGAGTTTGGTCGCATCGAAGACCCCGCCTGGTCGCCCTGCGGCGGCTGGCTGGCCTGCACCCTGCCCACCAGCCCGCGCCACACCGCCATCAAGCTCATCAACCTGGCCACGCAACACGGCGTGCTGGCCACGCAGCCCGAGTTCCGCGACTACGGTGCAGCCTTCTGCCCTGAAGGCAAGTATCTGTACTTCCTGTCGCTGCGCACCTTCGACCCGGTGTACGACAGCGTGCAGTTCGAACTGAGCTTTCCACGTGCAGCGCGGCCCTACCTGCTGGCGCTTCAGGCAGGCGGGCCGCCGCCTTTCGAGCCCGCGCCGCGTGGCATGAAACCCGCCAAGGACGAGCCCGCAACGGGCGGCGCCGACGCGCCGCGCATCTTTGCGCCGATCCAGCTCGACGGCCTGGCGCGCCGCATCGCCGCCTTTCCCGTGGCCGAAGGCCGCTTCGGTCAGATCGCCGGCGTGGCCGGCGGCAAGGTGATCTGGACGCAGCTGCCCATGGCCGGTGCACACGGGCGCGGCGGCCACAAGCTGTCGCCGGGCCGGGTGGAGCAGTTCGACTTCGCCACCGGCGAGGTGCGCACCCTGGTCGAGCAAGCCGACCAGTTCGCGCTGGCCGCCGACCAGCACACCCTGCTGGTGCGCCACGGGCCCGCGCTGCGCGTGCTCGACGCGTCGCGCGCCGCCGACGACAAGCCCGGCGGCACCCCCCCATCGGGCCACAACCGCAAGAGCGGCAGCATCGACCTGGCCCGCGTGCGCGTGGCTGTCGAGCCCCCGGCCGAGTGGGCGCAGATGCTGCGCGAGGTATGGCGCTTGCAGCGTGACCACTTCTGGAGCGCCGACATGGCCGGTACCGACTGGGACGCCGTGTGGGACCGTTACGCGCCGCTGCTGCCGCGTGTGGCGACAAGGGGCGAGTTTTCCGACCTGGTGTGGGAACTTCAAGGCGAACTCGGCACCTCGCACGCTTACGAAATGGGCGGCGACCACCGCAAGCCGCCCGCGGTGGCCCTGGGCCACCTGGCGGCGCAGTTCAGCGCCGTGGACGGCGGCGCGGCCTGGGAGATCACGCGCATCGTGCAGGGCGACGCCTGGGACGCCGGCGCCGACTCACCCCTGCACGCCGTGGGCGTGATGGCCCGCGTCGGCGAGCGTGTGCTGGCCGTGGGCGGCCAGCCCGTGGGGCCACTGCTGCCGCCGCAAGCCCTGCTGGTGCACCAGGCCGGCGCCAAGGTTGGGCTGACACTGGCCGCGGCCGATGGCAGCCGGCGCGAGGTGCTGGTCACGGCCCTGACCGACGAAACCCCGGCCCGCTACCGTGAGTGGGTAGAGCGCAACCGCGCCCAGGTGCACGAAGCCAGCGGCGGACGCGTGGGCTACCTGCACCTGCCGGACATGATGTCGGCCGGCTTTGCCGAGTTCCACCGCTACTTCGCCACCGAGTGCGACCGCGACGCGCTCATCGTCGACGTGCGCTACAACCGCGGCGGCCACGTCTCGCAGTTGCTGCTTGAAAAGGTGGCGCGCAAACGCATTGCCTGGAACGTCACCCGTTGGGGCCAACCCACCAGCTACCCCGACGAGGCCGTGGCCGGCCCGGTGGTGGCGCTGACCAACGAGCACGCGGGCTCCGACGGCGACATCTTCTCGCACAACTTCAAGCTCATGGACATCGGCCCGCTGGTGGGTACGCGCACCTGGGGCGGCGTGGTCGGCATCTGGCCCAGGCATGCGCTGATCGACGGCACGCAGACGACCCAGCCCGAGTATTCGTTCTGGTTCAAGGACGTGGGCTGGCAGGTCGAAAACCACGGCACCGATCCGCAGATCGAGATCGACAACGCGCCGCAAGACGACGCGCATGGCGCTGGCTTCGGCTCACCCGGGCACGACCGCCAACTCGACCAGGCCCTGGCCACGGCGCTGGCAGAAATCACCCGCGGCGGCGTCACCCGGCCCGTCTTCGGCCCGCGGCCGCAACTGCGCGCGCCGAGCCTGCCGCCGCGCAGCTAAAGCCGGGCCGAACCGCGCGCGGCCGGTTCCGGCGGCTACTTCTTCTTGGGCGGCTGGGCCTTGACTGCGCCCGGTTTGGGCGCGTCGCCGATCACCGTCTTGAGCGGGCAGACCGACTCCACGGGGCACTTCTTGCAGCCGGCAACAAGGGCAATCGGGCAAAGCGTCATGGCGGGACTCCTGGGTGACGCGTCGAGCATACGCCCGCGCCGTTGCCAGCGACTGCGGCTCGCACGAGGCCGCGCACTCAGGTCGGTACAGGCCGCGCCGGCGACCACCGGGGTGCCCGCCTGCCACCTGGGCGTCCGGCGATGGGCCAGGATCACAGGCGCGCAGCTTGCGGTCGCACCGGCAGCACCGGGCAACATTCCGATGCAGCTCGTCAAGGCCAATCCCGCGTCGGGCCCCGGCGCGATGAGGGGTGTCACCTACGTTCAGCGCGTGGCCACCCGGGGCGGCGTGGCACCCGCCACCACGTGCGACGGCGGCGCCGTGGGGCGCAAGGAGATCGTCAAGTACCAGGCCGACTACATCCTCTGGAAGGCCGCTTGACGGCAGGCCACAGCGCTTAGAGTGGTCCCCATCCAGGACTGACCGCCGCCGCTCTCGCTCTCGCCCGCGCTACATGCCCAGCCACCAGCCCCCCTTCGACTACGAAGCCGCCGTGCTGGCCTGTGCGCGCGGCGCGAATGCCGGGGTCAAGTCTTTAATTTATAGTGCGGCCCTCACTTCCCTGCAAGGCCCGCCATGGCACGCCCCCTGCGCATCGAGTTTCCCGGCGCCGTCTACCACGTCACTGGCCGCGGCAATCAGCAGGGCGACATCTACACCGACGACCAAGACCGCGCGACCTTCCTTCGCGTGCTGGCGGCGGCACTGGACCGCGGCCACGGCATGCTGCTGGCCTATTGCCTGATGGGCAACCACTACCACCTGGTCGTGCAGACAGCCCGCGCCAACCTGTCGGTGCTGATGCGTCAGGTCAATGCCAACTACACACAGCGCTACAACCACCGCCACGGCAAAGTGGGGCATCTCTTCCAAGGCCGGTACAAGGCGATCCTGGTCGACCGCGACGCGTACCTGCTGGCGGTCTGCCGGTACGTCGAGCTCAATCCAGTGCGTGCCGGCTTGCTGAAGGATGCAAGGACTTGGCCGTGGAGCAGTCTGCAGGCTCACCTGGGCCTGGTGGATGCACCCCCATGGCTGGACACCCCCCAGATCAATGGCCTGATGCTGGGCCGCCCCGCCCTGCGGCCAGCCGACGTTCGCGCGGCCCGCAAGCAGTACCAGCGGCTGCTCGCCAGCGCGCCGGGCGTGCCCTTGTGGCAAGACGGGCTGCGTCAACAGATGTACCTGGGCGACGCGGCCTTTGTCGCGCGCGTGCAGGCACAGGCGGCCCCCGGGGCACTGCGCTCGCCGCAGGTACCCGCCACACAGCGCCGCAGTCCACGCTCGATCGAGCAATGGCTCGGCGCATGTGCCGAGCGCAGCGAGGCGTTCGCCCGCGCGCACCGCGAAGGGGGCTACACGATGACAGCTATCGCGGCACAGGCGGGGCTGTCGATCGGGCGGGTCAGCCAGTTGATCAAGGCCTGGGAACAGGACTAAAGATTAAAGACCTGACCCCGTCCTTTGGAAGACCACCGGTCACCTCAGCCGCGGTTCGGCGGTTCCAGCTTGCCTTGCAGCCAGTCCAGCGCGTCCACGCACTCCGGCACATCGGCGGCTGTGGCCGGGTTGGTGGCCGCCCCACGCAGACGGGCTTTCACGGCGTCGAAGAGAAGGTGCCAGTCGGCGTACGACAGCGGCGCTTCGGCACGCGCGTCGAGCGGGAGCGAAGTCGGTGAACGGGGGACGATGCACATGGGGGAGACTGTCGGCGTGCTGTTGCTGGAGGCGGATTGCCAGGCAGGTGCTGCGTGGCGACGGGGGTTTTGGGCGACCACCTGCGCGCCTCAGGCAGCGCGTGACAGGGCGGGCTGCGCAGCCAGCAGGTGGTTCTGCTTGGGCGGTGTGGCAATCATCAAGTGGCGGCCTTCCGTGGTCGTTGCAGGCGTGAACGGGCCCGGCTCAGGCCGGGACTGCGTCAGGGCGGCAATTTAGGGTCTAACCGAACCCGGGAATGTGTCAAAAGACATCGGGCCCGGGGGCAGCCCCCGCGCTGCGATTCAGACCAACGGGCGCGGCGGTGGGCGACCGTCGCCGTAGAGGTCGGCCAGGCGCGCCAGCGCCTTCACGTCGCGCATGAACAAGCGGCCGTCGGCTATGCGGTGCAGGCCACGGCGTTCGAGCCTGCGCAGTGTCTTGTTGGTGTGCACCAGCGACAGCCCCAGGCCGTCGGCCACATGCTGCTGTGTCAAGGGGAAGGGCACTCCGGCGGCACCGCCATCGGCCTGCAGCGCGGCGGCGCGCTTGAAGAGCAGGATGAGCAGCATCGCAATGCGCTCTTCGGCGCTGCGCCGGCCCACCGAGAGCAGCGTGTCGTCGACCAGCGACTCCTCATGTGCCGTCAGCCAGGTGATGTTGAAGCCCATGCTGGGCGAACGCCGGTGCAGTTCCCACAGCGCGTCGCGCTGGAAGACGCAGAAAGTGGCCTCGGTCAGCGTGTCCACGCCATGCGCCGCCGCGTCGCCCATCTTCTGCTGAACGCCGATGAAGTCGCCGGCGAGCAGGAACGTCAGGATCTGCCGCCGCCCGTCGCTCAGCGTCTTGTAGCGGAAGGCCCAACCCTGCAGCAGCGTGTACAGCGGCGCGTCGGTTTGGCCTTCGTGGATCAGCGTCTGGGCCGCGCCCAGCGACACCTCACGCCGTTTCAGTGACTGCACCAGCGTGTGCTCTTCTTCGTTGTGGTCCAGGAACAGCGGCAGGCGCCGCAGCGGGCAGTCGGCACAGGCGGTGTCGGTCATCGGGTGTTGCGGGTTGGCTCGAAAAGTCTGTCGACGCCGGACGGTTCGGCCGCGGCATCCTCGGGTGTCAACACTGGCCCGCGTCCGCTGAAACGGGCGGGCTCAGGGCTGGCGCAATTCTGCGCCCGCGCCGGCGCCCATCGCAATGGGCAAAGCGCCCGTCAGCACGGTCCGCGTTGTCGAATGATCGGCCTGAATCGCAACGCACAGCCTCGGGCGCAGCCGCGGTCATCCTGCACGCTGCGCTTCGGCCAGGTCAACGGCGTGAACGCCAGCTTCGGTGATGTCAACTTTGCCGGCCCGCGCTAAATCGGCCTGCGGCTGGTTTGCGCCAGATAGAACCACTCGTGCCCAGGCTGCGCGCTCACATCGGGGAAGACGATGTAGCCGGCCTCGGGTGCACGCAGCTCGCTGCCGTCGGCGCGCACGGCAATCAGCTCGCCCGCGGCCAGTGGGTCGAAGCTGGTCCAGGTCTTGGCGAAGTGGTCACCTTCGGCATGGCGGTCGACCACGGCAGCCAGGGCCAGGCATTCGAAGGGGTGCGCCGGTGGGGCCAGTGGCAGGTCAGCGATGCCCAGCATGGCCAGCGTCTGGCGGATGGCGTGGTGGGCCACGTCGGCGCCGGCGGGGTCGTCGTGCTGGCCACATTCGAGCGTCAGGCCGTAGCCGCCCACCGAGCGCATGTACTCGGTGGTGCCCACGCCGTAGCTTGGGTCTTCGTGGACCGCGCCGGCGACCTTGCCAAGGACGAGGCCGCGGGCGCGGCGCTGCGCCACGCCGGCGGCGTAGGCGCTCATCCAGCCTTCGACGATGCGGCTGGGGCCGACGTGGGCGGCCAGCTGCGCTTCGGCTTCAGCGTGGGCGAAGGGCTCGAGATCGCCGCGATTGTCGGCCGGGCCGCGCATCACGAAGGGCCGGCCGGGGCTGCGCAAGGAATGCAGGTCCAGCAGCACCTCATGCTCGGCCAACAAGGGGCACAACGCATTGGCGATGCGGTCCTCGTTGTCTTGCGGCGTGGCGCTGGGCTGCAAGCGGCGGTTGAGGTTTCGCTCACCCATGCGCCGGCTGTGGTTGTAGGCCAGCGGGTTGCACACCGGCACGAAGGTGACCGTGCCGCGCACGACGGCAATCTCGCCGCGCTCGATCTCGCCCAGCACGCGTTCGATGCCGCGCGTGCCTGCCGTTTCGTTGCCGTGCACGGCGCCGGTGACGATGAGCCGCGGCCCGGTGCGGCCGCCGGCCAGGCCGGTGTAGCGGTGTGCGCGCAGGTGGGTGGTGGGGATGGCGGCCAGCGTGTTCATTCGTCACCCCCGCACAGCATGGCGTGCGCGCGTTCGTAGCGTTCGTGCACGCCCAGGATCACCGCCTCGGGCAGGTCCAGCGCGGCCTGCTCGGGCCCGCCGGTGACGCCCGTACTGGCCAGCCAGTCGCGCAGCGGTTGTTTGTCCAGCGCTTCGATGCGGCCCTCAGCCAGCGCGTCGGCCAGCCACAAGCGCGACGAGTCGGGCGTCAGCACTTCGTCCATCAAGGTCAGCGTGCCGGCCTCGTCCAGGCCGAACTCGAACTTGGTGTCGGCGATGACGATGCCGCGGGTCAGCGCGTAGGCATGCGCCGCG
>JANOLY010000274.1:0-1774 GCA_031420055.1 Burkholderiales bacterium
CGGTCCGATTGCAGTTCGACCTGATCGAGCGTGCCGTCGGTGGCATGCATCAGCACCTCGAACAGATCACTCTTCAAGCGCATCAGGATCACCTGCGCCTCGGGGTCGCCGAGCCGGCAGTTGAACTCCACCGTGCGCGGCTGGCCCTGGGCGTCGATCATCAGACCGGCGTACAAGAAGCCCGTGTAGGGCAGGCCGTCTCGCGCCATGCCCTGGATGGTGGGCAGCACGATCTCTTGCATCACCTTGGCATGCACATTGGGCGTGACCACGGGCGCGGGCGAGTAAGCGCCCATGCCGCCCGTGTTGGGGCCGGCGTCGCCTTCAAAGATGCGCTTGTGGTCCTGGCTGGTGGCCAGCGGCAGCACGTTGATGCCGTCGCACAGCACGATGAAGCTGGCTTCTTCACCGGCCATGAATTCTTCAATCACCACCCGGGCGCCGGGCAGCGACAGCATGTCGTCGATCGCCGCATGGGCCTGAGCGTTGGTCTCGGCCACCACCACGCCTTTGCCGGCGGCCAGGCCGTCGGCCTTGATGACGATGGGCGCGCCGTGCTCGTCCACATGGGCATGCGCCGCGGCCGCATCAGTGAACGTGGCGTACAGCGCGGTCGGGATGCCGTGGCGCTGCATGAAGTCTTTGGCGAATGATTTCGAGCTCTCGAGCTGCGCAGCACCCCGCGTGGGGCCGAAGATGCGCAGCCCGCGTGCGCGGAACAAGTCGACGATGCCGGCGGCCAGCGGCGCCTCGGGGCCCACGACCGTGAGCGCGATTCTCTCGGCCGCACAGAAGTCGGCCAGCGCGGCCGGGTCGGTGATGGGCAGGTTGCGCAGATGCGGGTCGGCCGCGGTGCCGCCATTGCCCGGCGCCACGTACACGGTCTGCACACGATCGCCCTGCGCCAGCTTCCAGGCCAGCGCGTGCTCGCGGCCACCGCCGCCAACGACCAGGACTTTCATGCCGGCCGCCGCCGGGCCGCCCCAAGGCGGGCAAGCGCCCCCCCGGGGGGCCGCGAGCGCATGCGAGCTTGGGGGCTCATTGCTGAATCAAGGCGTTGTGAAAGACCGCCTGCACGTCGTCCAGGTCCTCGATGACATCGAGCAGCTTTTGCATGCGCTCGGCGTCTTCGCCCGTCAGTTCGATGGCGTTCTCGGCCCGCATCGTCACCTCGGCCACCTCGGCCTTGAAGCCGGCGGCTTGCAGGGCGGCCTGCACGGCTTCGAGTTCGGTCCAGGCGCTCAGCACCTCGATGGAGCCGTCGTCGCCCGTGATCACGTCTTCGGCGCCAGCTTCCAGCGCCACTTCCATCACCTTGTCTTCATTGGTGCCGGGCGCAAACACCAGCTGCCCGCAGTGCTTGAACTGAAAGGCCACCGAGCCTTCGGTGCCCATGTTGCCGCCGTACTTGCTGAAGGCGTGGCGCACCTCGGCCACGGTGCGCACGCGGTTGTCGGTCATGCAGTCAACGATGATGGCCGCGCCGGCAATGCCGTAACCCTCGTAGCGCACTTCTTCGTAACTCAGGCCTTCCAGCGTGCCGCTGGCCTTCTCGATGTTGTACTTGACGCGGTCGGCCGGCATGTTCACGGCCCTGGCCTTGTCAACCGCCAGGCGCAGCCGCGGGTTCATGCCCAGGTCGGGCCCGCCCTGGCGCGTGGCCACGACGATCTCGCGGATCACCCGCGTCCAGGCCTTGCCGCGCTTTTCGTCCTGGCGGCCCTTGCGGTGCTGGATGTTGGCCCATTTGGAATGTCCGGCCATGGGGTGCTGT
>JANOLY010000275.1:0-2232 GCA_031420055.1 Burkholderiales bacterium
TGATCGGGTGAGGCTCGCGTCCTGGATCGAATGCTCCAGAAAGAAGAGCATGCGCGGCTGCGTGCCGGGGTCGCGCTCGTCCACCAGCACCGTGCCACGTTTGAGCAGGTCGCGGTGGCGCTCCAGGGTGAGGTCGATCACCGAGTCGAGCAGCGGATGACCGGGGCAGACAAACGCGGCCAGCGGCTGCCCCTGCGGCGTGACCAGCGCCTTCTCGAAGGCGATACGTTCGTAGCGTGGCTGCACCGGTTCGCCAGTGCCGATGAGGCGGTCCCGATTGCGAACCGGCGCCGGGACATGCGTGACCTCGTAACGTCTGGGCTCGCGCTGCTTGGCGGTGCCGCCCAGGCGCCGGAAGGCTTCGTGGAAGAACGATTCGATGTAGTGCGGCTGCAGGCGGCGGGCGTCGGCACGCTCCATGTCCTCGCGGATGCGCTGCACGCGGCTCACGTCCATGACGTCGTGGGCCAAGGCTCGCTCTTCGAGCAGGTTCTGCAGATGGCTGCGGTCTAGCGCCTGGTCGAGCACCGTGCTCAGGTAGGCCTTGACTTCGGGGCGTTCGCCATAGCGGATGGCCTGGATCATCAAGTCACGCAGCGACTTGCCCTCGAACTGCAGCTTGCCCAGCACGTCGAACACCTGGCCGCCCAGGGCCTGGCGTGCCTGTTCGAGCTTTTCCAGCAGCTTGCGATAGACGTCGCCTTCGCGCGTTTCTTCGGCCACCAGGTTCCACAGGTGGCACACCTCGGTTTGGCCGATACGGTGGATGCGGCCGAAGCGCTGCTCGATGCGGTTGGGGTTCCACGGCAGGTCGTAGTTCACCATCAGGTGGGCGCGCTGCAGGTTGATGCCCTCGCCGGCCGCATCCGTGGCGAGCAGCACCTGGACTTCGGGCCGGTGCTTGAAGGCTTCCTGCACGTTCAGGCGCTCTTCGCGGCCGACGCCGCCGTGGATGATGACCACGGCCTCTTTGCGGCCCAGCAGCGTGGTGATGCGGCTGGCCAGGTAGTTGAGGGTGTCGCGGTGCTCGGTGAAGACCACCAGCTTCTGGTGCGGTGACGGCGTGTGGCGTGGGATAGCGCCCGAGCCGTAGGGCGGGTCCGGCTCGGCAACATGCGGCGCGACAGCCCCCACCGTGAAGATCTCACCGAGCAGGCTGGCCAGTTCGCGCCACTTGGTGTCGGCACCGCTGCGACGAACGACGAGCGCGAGTGCTTCAAGGCCCTTGAGGGTCTCGATCTCGGCGCGCAACTCGACGATGCTGCGGGCCGCGGTTGCCTGGTCGAGAATTTCTTCCTCGGCGGCTTCGACTTCGTTGTCGGGTGCGTCTTCCAGGTCCTCGACTTCCTCGGCGTCGAGCGCCGGGGCAGCCAGCGAAACGATGGGCGCGGTCTGGCCGCCGCGTTGCAGCACTTCAAGTTCGCGCAGCCGGCTTTCCAGCCGTTCCCGCCGGCGCCGCAATGATTGATAGATCGCCTCGGGCGAAGAGGCGAGCCGGCGCTGAAGGATGGTGAGCGCAAAGCCGACCGTGCCGGCACGCTTGTCGTTCTCCAGCGCGTCGGCGCGATTGAATTCTTCGCGCACATAGTCGGTGACTGCCTTGTAGAGCTGCGCTTCGGCGTCCGACAGCTTGTAGGGCACGGTGTAGGCGATGCGCTGCGGGAACAGTGGCCTGCCGTCGAACTTGAGCAGGCCCTCCTTCACCATCCGGCGCATCAGGTCGGAGACATCGGCCACATGCACACCGTCGCGGAAGCGGCCCTCGAAGCGGTCGCCATCCAGCAGCGCCATGAAAAGCTGGAAGTCCTCTTCCTTGCCGTTGTGCGGCGTGGCCGTCATCAGCAGGAAGTGCCGGGTCAGCGTGGACAGCAACTGGCCGAGCCGATAGCGCTTTGTGTACTTGATCTCGCCGCCGAAGACGGTGGCCGACATCTTGTGCGCCTCGTCGCACACCACCAGGTCCCAGCGGCAATCGGGGGCCTGGAGCTTGTGCTGCACGTCCTCGTTGCGCGACAGCTTGTCGAGACGGGCAATGACCAGGTTCGTCTCGATGAACCAGTTGCCGCTGCGCGCGGCTTCGAGCTTGTCGTTGGTGAGGATCTCAAAGGGCAGGTGGAAGCGCCGATACAGCTCGTCCTGCCATTGCTCGGCCAGGCTGCCGGGGCACACGATCAGGCAGCGCTGCAGGTCGCCGCGGGCAATCAGTTCCTTGATGAGCAGGCCGGCCATGAT